>NZ_JARLJK010000150.1:0-215990 GCF_031291215.1 Silvimonas sp. | reverse complement strand
GCCCCCTGTTGGGAGGCTTGAGCGGCAGCTATCGGGATCGACTGTTGCAAATGGTCATGATGATCAGCGCGGTGATCACATACGAACAGCGTCGTGATCAGGAATGGCAGATTGGGTGCTCACGAATAAACAGATTTCGCACATGGTCATTGAATCGAGGTGGGCGTCCGGCGCAATATGATCGGGTGTAAAACCTGGAGGGCCCAAGTCATGAAAATTGCGTTTCAACAATCTCTGATTGAGCAATTGCACGAGGCCGGCTCCCGGTCTTTGTCTCCAGCGAAAGTGTGTGAGTTCTTCGGGTTCAGTAATCAGGATCTGGCAGACAGGGCGAGAGTGGATCGGCATACCGTGACGGCGTATCCGCAAGCGCCGCAACTGCAGAAGTACCTGAAAGATCTGGTTTCGGCCCTCGCGGTGGCGACCGAAGCAACCGGCGATGCGAAGCGTGCGGCCTTCCTTTTGCGCAATGAACCTCTACGCGTGTTTGGCTACAAAACGGCCGATACACTAATCCAGGAAGGGCGAACCAACGCAGTTATCGCTTACATCGAATCAAGCAGGGCCGGTGCAGCAGGCTGACCCACATTCAGAGCTAAATGACGAGTAAAGGCCCTTGATTTGGCGTTTTCCGCTAGTCTAGCTGCACCCACAAGCGCCGCAATTTATGCGGAAGCCGCCCTGTCGTCGGCGGGATTTAACCGATGCCAGTACTAGGGAAAGGCCAGAGCTATGCCTTGAGGGGCATATGCCATGGGGCACAGGATATGACTTCTGATTATCGGAGAGTCTGGACGCTACCACTGCTGGATAGCTGCGACGGTACCTGTTCACATGCTTCTCCCTTTCGAAGCTGGCGCTCTTCTCGCTTGATGCGATCCCACCCCCAATTCGGGTCTGGGGTACGCATTTCATGTACTTCGGCCCGAGTTTGAGGCCAACCAGGCGATTTGAATTTGATTTCTCGCCAGCAGGCTTTCGGGCCCTGTCTCGCCATACGAAAATAGCTCAATTATCCATAATAATCCGAATAGGATAATTTATCCTTTGTGGATAATTCAGGATAAATATGGCCGCCAACGACATTTTTGTGTTCCACCGGCCAGAGCTTGCAAAGCAGTTCTGCGATGCCCTTGAGGGCAAAAGTGCGCTGCTCGACAAGCGCAGCGGGTTGTTCCTTGCTGCAATGCGCCGGGTAGGAAAGACAACCTGGCTTCGTCAGGACTTGTTGCCGGAGGCGAAGCAGCGCAAGTGGTGCTCAATCATTGTGGACCTGTGGGCAGACAAAACGTGTGATCCTGCGAACCTGTTGATCCGTGCCATCAAGCAAGCATTGCTGGACAACATTCTCTTCGTTGGCAAGACCGCCATCAAGACAGGGTTCAAGACAGTCAACGTCGCCGGCTTCAGCTTCAACATGGATGCGAGGGGCATCCCGGAAGGCGTGACCTTGACCGCCGCGCTCCAGGCGCTGCATGGACAGGTGAAAAGGCCAATTCTGCTGATGATTGATGAGGCGCAGCACGCGCTGATCAGTGAAGCAGGCCTGAATGCCATGTTTGCCCTGAAAGCGGCCCGCGATGCAATGAATCGGTCCGATCAGGCACCGGCACTGATGCTGGCGTTCGTTGGATCTGATAGGGACAAGCTCGCCCAGCTATGCGCCGGCCCGGCAATGCCCTTCATGGGGTCATCGGTCACGGCATTTCCCCTACTGGACCGCGAATTTACCGATGCCTACACCGCCAAAATCAACACCGGCCTGGCGGCCACCAACCAGTTCAAGCCCGAAGATGTATTTGAAGCATTCAAAATGGTGGGCCAACGGCCAGAATTTTTGCGGGAAATCATCAGCACGATCGCGCTGGACGCCATTGCAGCGCCCGAGCTGGGCTCCCGGCTCAAGACCGATGCCTGGATCAAGGCAACTGTGTGGAAGGAGTTTGAGCAGGCCTACAGCTCGTTGAGTGGCCTGCAAAAAGCGATCGTCCGGGTCATGGCCAGCTCGCCCGCTGGTTCCTTCTCGCCTTTCTCGAAAGCATCTATGGACACATACGGCAAGGTTACCGCCAAATTGACCTCAGGCGCCGTGCAGAAGGCGCTTGTTGGGCTGCGCGATAAAGGCTACGTATGGAAGGAGGCTCGTGGTTCCTATGAGCTTGGGGACGCCGAATGGGCGACCTGGCTCAAGTCCCACGATCTGATTTAACGGTGCGGCTTGATGCACCTCGCAGTGACGCTGTTGGCCGCACCGTATGCCTGCGTGGCATCAAATTTGCCAGAAATCCCTGGTTTTCGCTGCTCCGGTTTTGCGGGAGGAGATCAGTCACAGTCGAGATATCAACTTTAATTGTCAAAATGCGAAATTCTGACGTGCTGGAACCCGTATGAATGCTCGAAGTGAGATATCAACTTTAATTGTTAAAATCACGTTTTTTTATGCAATTAAAGTAGAAAACTACTGCCCCTTGGCGGTGTCGCCGGTTGCGGGAGGCCATTTTGCAAGCTATTCCAGCCTAAAGTCGAACACTCCAAAACTATTGATTCACATTCCGGGTTCGCAAAGCCCTAAACAGCAAAGTACGGCCTTTCAGAATTAGCACTTAAATGCGATATCGGGGATTCCAATATCACGCGCTACCCGGCGCGGGTTGAAGGCGGAATCTACACAGAATGGTTTGTGATTTTTATCAAATTTTCCCGAGCTTTCATGTTTTGCTCAGATTTGCTCAGGAATGTTGCCCTCATACTAACCGGCCCGGCGTTGGGAGTTATCGTGCTGATATGGGGCCTTCGCGATTGAAGTTCGTCTTGTGGCCTTGGTGGAGTTGCAGCATTCCGCTGAGAGAGATTACTAAGGAATCAGTAAACGCGCCCAATGGGCATGCCAGTCCGCATGTCCGGATCCAGACCCAGAATTGCTTTTGCTGAGACCGGGACAGTTGCCCTCGCATAGCCCGTGGGTCTCTCGGCCCCACGACTGGCCAAAAATTATATACAGTGCCAAACCCCGGAGTCTATTTACTATTTTTCACGCGCCCAGCCAAAGGTTGGCTTGGGACTTGGCAAGCTGGTTGCGTTGCGCCGGGTTGCTGGGTCCTGTCGTGGCATGGGTAATTGCGGATATGCCGTGTAGCCCATTGGGCAAGATAATTCAGGCGGTTCGAGCATCGCTAGCAGACCAAAACCAGACAAAACTCCGGCGGCGACGGTGTCGCGCTTAAACCACCTCGCAGTAGAGATAATATTCAAAAGAGTGAGCTAGCCCGTGTATTTACGAAGTCTACAAAGCAAGCTGGTGCTTGCTGTCAGTGTGATCGTCATTGTGACCGGTGTGGTTGTTGCCGGTGCCGGATATCAGTTCTCGGCAAAACAGCAGGAAGAAGAGTCCAGAGCCCAAATCAGTACCGTGGGCAGTGTGCTAGGCGTTCATATTGGCAACTGGATTGGCAGCCGGGCCCAAGTGCTCAATGCCTTCAAGCCGGTTCCCCACGATGCCGGGCTCGTACCAATGATGGGGTACGTGCGCGATGCAGGCGGATTCGCCAACGTGTTTCTGGCCTATCCGGATGGCACGCAACAGAACGCCAACAATGTCGTATTGCCGCCGGATAATAATGATCCTCGCAAATGGCACTGGTGGGGCCGCGCAGAAGCCGAGCAGACCGGCACCTTTGTCGAAATGCCTTCTGTTGCCGCCGCGACTGGCGCGGCTGTTTCCAGCTTTGCGCATGCTGTAGTCAGCAATGGGCAGGTTGTGGGCGTGCTGGGCGCGGATGTCGAAATCTCGGTCATCATGCAGGAACTCAAGCGCACCCAACTCCCGGGCGAGGGTTATGCCTTTATCGTCAACAAAGATGGCCAAATCTTTGCGCATGGTGACCCTGCTCGCCTGAATCAACCTGCTTCCGCACTGGGGGCCACGCTGACACCGGCGCTGCTGGAATCCACCTTCAATGGCAAGGTTTTTTCCGAAGTAGACATCGATGGTCGAACCAAAATGGTTGCGGTGTTCCCGGTGCAAGGGACGGAATTCCGTCTGGTTGTGGTCAGCGACAAATCCGCATTGCAGAGCGCCAATCGCGAGTCGCTGCTGAGAAATGCCGAGTTCCTGGCTGTGCTGCTGGTATTGATCATCGGTACAAGTGTGTTCTATTTGCGCTGGCGTCTACGACCCTTGCTGAATATTCGCGATGCGATGCGTGAGATTTCTCAGGGCGATGCGGATCTCTCGCGCCGTCTGCCCGTACTGGCCAACGATGAAGTCAGCCAGACCAGCGAAGCGTTCAACCAGTTCATTGGTCAGTTGGGCGGGACGATTGCCGCCGTGCGTCAGCGCAGCCAGCAACTGGTTACCGGAGTCGAGAATGCCCGTAACGAAATCCAGCGTATTGCGGGCGATGCTAACTCGATTTCTGATTTTGCCGGCCAGAACGCCGCGGCCATCGAGCAGGTGACAGTCAGTGTTTCGGAAGTGGCATCATCCGCCCAGGAAGCGGACACCTTGGCGACTGAGACTGCGGAGCAAAGCAATCGTAGCGCACGCGATCTGGAGCAGATTACCAAGGAAAGCGGGCACACCCTGCAAACGGTGCAGGCCGTCTCCGGCATGCTCGACACTCTGGCGCAACGTGCCAGTGAGATCCGTTCCATCACGACAGTGATCGGCGAGATTGCCGGACAAACCAATTTGCTGGCGCTGAATGCGGCCATCGAAGCGGCTCGTGCCGGGGAACAGGGACGCGGGTTTGCGGTAGTGGCAGATGAGGTTCGTAAACTGGCGGAACGGACTAGTTCAGCGACCCACGAAATCACCGAAATGCTTGAGTCGATCAGTACCGAAAGTGCGCATGCGGCAAGCAGCATGCAAGGCACGGTGGATAGTGTGAATGCGAGTGTGGGCCTCACCAATACTGCCAGTCAGCGCATGTTGGCGGTTTCGGGCAGCATCCAGGAAATGGTAGGGCGCGTGGGTCACATTGCCGATGCGACCTTGGAGCAACGCAATGCTACCAATGCGATGAGTGAAAGCACCGAGCGGATCAACCAGCGCATTGCAAAGACCGATGCGGAGTTGCAGGCTACTTCTCGCAATCTGTCCGATCTGGAGCAACTGGCCCAAGCCATCAACGCGGACTTCGAACGGTTTCGCTTGTAAGCCCCGTATTGCCAGGAAACCGAACCGCTGAGCCGGTTCAGTTTCCTGGCATCCAATGCGGAGCTGATCCCCGGTGTTAGCCAATGAACTGCGCGGGTTACCCGTCTAGCAATTTGCTCCCACCGCTGCGAAAGCCATCGCCATGCTCCGCGCGAATCGTACTTGTCGGGCAGCTGGCTATTTGACTCGCCCCGGTTTTCCTGAAGACCGGGACGGTCCAAACAAGCCCGACAATAACTCCTAACCTTGACTGGAAATAGCCGCCGCCGTGGCCCGTGCTACGTGCAGTTTCTTGTAGCTGTCGATCAGGCGATGGTGGCGGTCAAGCCCTTCCAGTTTCATGCTCGTTGGCGTCAAACCGAAGAAGCGCACGCTGCCATCCACGGACCCGAGCACTGCGTCCATGCGTTCATTACCAAACATCCGGCGGAAATTGGCGACGTAATTGTCCAGTTCCAGCTCGTCGTCCAGCAGCACTTCCAGCACCACATTCAAGGCCTGATAAAACAAGCCGCGCTCGAGTGTGTTGTCGTTGTACTGCAAGAAGGTGCCCACCAGCTCTTGCGCGTCTGCAAATTGTTTCAAGGCCAGATGAATCAACAGCTTCAGTTCCAGAATGGTGAGCTGGCCCCAGGCCGTATTTTCGTCAAATTCAATACCGATCAATGTGGCGATGTCGGAGTACTCATCGCGCTCACTGTTATCCAGGCGCGCCAGCAATCGTTGCAGGCTGGCATCGTCCAGGCGATGCAGGTTCAGGATGTCTTCGCGGAACCACAGCGCAATGTTGGTGTTGTCCCAGACCAGATCGTCGACCGGATAAACCTCAGAATAACCCGGCACCAGAATGCGGCAGGCCGTGGCGCCTAACTGGTCGTATACCGCCACGTACGCTTCTTTGCCCACGTCTTGCAGAATGCCGAACAAGGTTGCGGCTTCCTCTGCATTGGAGTTTTCACCGTGGCCGGAAAAATCCCACTCCACAAATGGGTAGTCCGCTTTGGCGCTGAAAAAGCGCCAGGACACCACACCGCTGGAATCGATGAAATGCTCAACAAAGTTATTCGGCTCAGTCACGGCGTTGCTTTCAAAGGTGGGCTGAGGCAAATCATTCAGGCCTTCAAAACTGCGACCCTGCAGCAGTTCGGTCAGACTGCGTTCCAGCGCCACCTCCAGGCTTGGGTGCGCGCCAAACGAGGCAAACACGCCGCCAGTTCGCGGGTTCATCAAGGTGACGCACATCAATGGGTACACGCCACCTAGCGATGCATCTTTCACCAGCACCGGAAAGCCTTGTTCTTCAAGGCCTTTAATGCCAGCCACAATGCCGGGATATTTGGCCAGCACTTCTTGCGGCACATCCGGCAAGGCGATTTCACCTTCAATAATTTCGCGTTTTACCGCGCGCTCGAAGATTTCCGACAGGCATTGCACCTGCGCTTCGGCCAGCGTATTCCCGGCACTCATGCCATTGCTGACGTACAGGTTTTCAATCAGATTGGACGGAAAATACACCACCGCGCCATCCGACTGGCGCACATACGGCAGCGAGCAGATACCGCGCTCGACATTGCCGGAGTTGGTGTCGATCAGGTGCGAGCCACGTAACTCGCCATCCGGGTTGTAGATGTCCAGACAATATTCATCGAGGATTTCAACCGGCAGTGCATCTTTGGGGCCAGGCTTGAACCAGCGCTCGTTCGGGTAATGCACAAACGCCGCGTTGGCGATGTCTTCGCCCCAAAACGAACCGGCGTAGAAATGGTTGTTGCTGAGGCGCTCGATATATTCGCCCAACGCCGACGCCAACGCGCTTTCTTTGGTCGCGCCCTTGCCATTGGTAAAACACATTGGCGAGTGCGCGTCGCGGATATGCAGCGACCAGACATTGGGAACAATATTGCGCCATGAGGCGATTTCAATCTTGATACCCAAGCCCGCCAAAAGGCCCGACATATTGGCGATGGTTTGCTCTAGCGGCAGGTCCTTGCCTGGAATAAAGGTGCGGGCATCGGAGTCGGAATTGAGCGTCAGCAATGCCTGCGCATCGGCATCCAGGTTTTCGACCTCTTCAATCACAAACTCGGGCCCGGCTTGCACCACTTTTTTCACGGTACAACGGTCGATGGAGCGCAAAATGCCCTGGCGATCTTTGTCGGAGATATCCGCTGGCAATTCGACCTGAATCTTGAAAATCTGCTGGTAACGGTTTTCCGGATCAACAATGTTGTTCTGCGACAGGCGGATATTCTCGGTCGGGATATTGCGGGTGTCGCAGTACAACTTCACAAAGTAAGCCGCGCACAAAGCCGATGAGGCCAGAAAGTAGTCGAACGGGCCGGGAGCCGAACCATCGCCTTTGTAGCGAATGGGCTGATCGGCAATGACCGTAAAATCATCGAATTTGGCTTCAAGACGAAGCTTGTCGAGAAAGTTGACCTTGATTTCCATGGGGCGAATTCCAGAATAATGCGCAAAATGATTTGGCCGCTATTATCCGGGTTTTTTCCGCCCTGAACCTGGGCTTCGCAGTAATGGCTGCTGACCGGGTCCACGCCCGCTCTGCGCAGCAAGCAAAGTACGCTCTCGCGCGGATACGAAATTCGGCTTATGGGTGCCATGGTCTGGACGCGTTAGTATCGATATGAAACCCGGCAGTGCTATCAGGTAAGAAACAGATGTCTACGAATTCACAAGCCCTCACCGCAGCAAGCCATCGGGGTGTGGTCTGGTTGGTGGCGGGCGCATTTTTTATGGAGTTGCTCGACTCCACCGTCATCACCACCGCACTGCCACAGATGGCGCAGAGTTTTCATACGCAACCCATTCATCTATCCATCGGCGTCAGCGCTTATATGCTGGCGCTGGCGGTGTTCATTCCATTAAGTGGCTGGATGGCCGACCGGTTTGGGCCCCGTGCGGTATTTGGTGGGGCGTTGCTTTTGTTTACACTGGCTTCGCTGCTCTGCAGCGTCAGTACCAGTCTCTGGTTTTTTACCGGCGCGCGTATTTTGCAAGGATTGGGCGGGGCGATGATGGTGCCCGTCGGGCGCATGGTGGTGCTGCGTAATACGCCTAAAGAAAAGCTTGTGCATGCCATCGCCACGCTGACCTGGCCCGCGCTAGGGGCGCCGGTACTCGGGCCGCCATTGGGTGGTTTCATTACCAGCCACTGGAGCTGGCACTGGATTTTCCTGTTGAATCTCCCGTTTGGTTTGATCGGTTTCGGGTTGGCGCTGTGGCTGATCAAGGGCGAGCCGGGCGGACGACGGCCATTCGATATCGTGGGTTTTCTGCTGAGTGGCCTCGGCTGTTGCGGGTTGATGTACGCGTGTGATCTGGCCAGCCACGCACCATTTGATCCGCTACAGATCGGTGTATCTGCCAGTGTTGGTTTGGCGGGGCTGGTCGGGGCGGTCCGTCATTTGCAGCGCACGCCTCACCCCCTGGTCGATCTGGCGGCCTTGCGTATTCCGACGTTTGCCGCAGCCATGCGCGGGGGCTCGTTTTTTCGCATGGCAATCAACAGTGCGCCGTTTCTGATGCCGTTAATGTTCCAGCTTGGCTTCGGCATGGATGCCGTCACCTCAGGCCTGCTACTGCTGGCACTGTTCGCCGGCAACATCTGCATGAAACCGGCGACCACTCCCTTGATGCGAGCCTGGGGTTTTCGCACTGTTTTGCTGATCAACGGGATCATGGTGGCACTGGGCTTTCTGCTGTGTGTGGGTTTGACGGCGCATACGCCTGCCTGGCTGATCATGCTGGTGCTGTTCTTTACCGGGCTGAGCCGCTCCATGCAGTTCACCGGCCTGAGCACGTTCAGCTTTTGCGATATCCCCAACGAGCGCATGAGCGGCGCCTCTACGTTGAGCAGCATTCTGGTACAGATGAGCGCCGGTCTGGGTGTGGCATTGGCCGCAATTGCGCTGCGGCTGGCTTCAATCTGGTTTCCAGCACCCGGGCAAACTTTGTCGGTGGCGGCTTTTCAGATCACTTTCGTGGTGATGGCCCTGCTTTCGCTAGCGGGTCTGCCCGATCTGTATCGCCTGCATGCAAATGCGGGTGCTCAAGTCAGCGGGCATCGCCCGGTTGCCCAGGCGGTGTAACCCAGCCATCCAGGGTTGTGATGCTGGTGGATATCGAGCGCTCGTTATGCAGATAGTCTTACCTGCCAATCACCGTTGGTATGGCCACGTCCGCTATTTGATTCAACGAGATTGAATGGCCAATCCTGGCTTGGGAAAAACGCCAAATCAAGGCTGATGATGCCCGCCAAGTCGTTGTTCATCACCCACGGCCAAGGGCAAAACTCTAGCATGGGAGACCGTCAGCAACTTCACCATGGCTTCGGCGGCGACTGCGGGCGAGCGGGCGGCGATGGCTTCATGTACACCCAGGTAATACGGAAGGTCTTCGCCCGGATTTGAGCCGTGCCGGTGCAGCATGCCGGAAGAAACCCGCAACGCCGCTTTGATGGCGCCGCCAATGGTAATGAACATGCCATTGCGTGAGGCGTTGATGATGGCCATGTGAAAGTCCAGATCGGCCTGCGCCGCCATACGGACGTTGGTGCCCGCGTTGGCCAGCTCGCCATAGCCGCGGGCAATCAGACGCAGGTCATCAGGCGTGCCATGCAACGCGGCCAGATGGCTGGCGCGTGGCTCAAAGCACAGCCGCATTTCGAAGATGTCCTCGACGATGTCGCGGTCAAACTGGGCGTCGAGCCGCCATGCCAGCACGTCGCGGTCCAGCAGGTTCCAGTCGGTAAACGGCAATACCCGAGTACCGATTTTGGGCGATACCTCGATCAGCCGCTTGCCCGCCAGGCTTTTGATGGCCTCACGGATCACAGTGCGGCTGACACCGTAAGCGGCGCACAGATCAGCCTCGACCGGCAGCACCTCGCCGGGGCGAAACTCACCCCCGACCACGCGCATGCCCAAGATGCGGGCCACTTGCGAGCTCATGGTGCCGACCAGCTTTTCACGTTCGAACACAGTGGTCTCCTCGCGACGCACGGCAAGCGGCCCGTTGCCCGGGGTTCAGGACGTTGCGCCGCAACGGTCAGCAGCGCGGGTCACGATCACGTTCCATGAGCCCGGCTTGAGGCGCGCGATCAGCGTTTCGCCATCGGCGCGGACATCCGGGTTGATGGCCGGAGCCACGGTGTCGGGCGCTTCGAGCGTATTGGTGGCTTTCATATTGGCGTGATGCAGCTCCAGCGCCGTTTCAATATGCCGGTCACGCCCAAGCCCGCGCAGTTCAATCTTCAGTTCCATGTCTTCTGACAAGTGCCGGTTCAGGGCAAAGATCACGGTCTGGCCGGTCGCCTCATCGTCGACCACGCTGGCACACAGGTAGGGGATTTCTGCGAATGACTTGGCACTGTAGCTGGGCGATTCCACGACTGAGCGCAGCACCCGGCCATGGGCGAACTTCGAGGCTTGGGCAAACGGGTAGAAAATGGTTTGCCGCCACGCCGCACCGCCCGGCTCGGTCATGATCGGGCCGATCACGTTCACCAGTTGCGCCAGGCACGCCGTTTTGACGCGGTCGCAATTGTTCATCATGACGATCAGCGCGCCGCCGTTCACCAGCGCATCTTCAAAGTTGTACACCTCTTCGATGAGCCGTGGCGCTTGCGGCCAGCCGGGCTTGCGCAGGTCGTCGATGCTACGGGCTTTGTACCAGACATTCCATTCGTCAAACGACAGCATGATGCGTTTGCGCGAATGCTTGCGTGCCGCCACGCCATCGGCCACGGCCACGATCTCTTTGATGAACTGGTCGGTCTGTTCGATGTTGCCGAAAAACTCCTCGGTGGAGTCATAGCGGTTGGTGAAATAGGTATGCAGCGAGATGAAGTCCACTTCGTCAAAACAGTGGTCGAGTACGGTGTGTTCCCACTCGCCATAAGTGGGCATATCCCATTGGGATGATCCACATGCCGCCAAGGTAATGGTCGGATCAACCTGGCGCATGACCTTGGCGGTTTCCAGCGCAATGCGCCCGTATTCCTCTGGCGTTTTGCGGCAGATTTGCCACGGCCCGTCCATTTCATTGCCCAGACACCAGAACTTGATGTCATGCGGCTTTTCAACGCCATGTTCACGGCGCAAGTCGCTCAGCGCGGTGCCGCCGGGGTGATTGCAGTACTCCAGAAAGTGCCGGGCTTCGTCCGGCCCGCGCGTGCCCAGATTGACCCCAAACATGGGCTCGATATCCGCCTTGGCCGCCCAGCGCATGAATTCGTTGGTGCCAAACTGGTTGGTTTCGGTGGAATACCACGCCAAGTCGAGGCGCACCGGGCGTTTTTCTTTCGGGCCAACGCCGTCTTCCCAGTTGTAGCCCGACATGAAGTTGCCGCCGGGATAACGCACGATGGTTGGTCCCAGTTCGCGCGTGAGTTCCAGCACGTCCTGGCGAAACCCGTCCTCATCGGCAGTGGGGTGGCCCGGCTCGAAAATACCGGTGTAGACGCAGCGGCCCATATGCTCGACAAATGTGCCAAACAAACGACGGTCCAGGTCGGCAATTACAAAATCGCTGTCGACGATGAGGCGCGAACTGATCATGGCAAAACGTTCCTGAATGAAAATATCCGGTTTCGGTTATGCCGGGGCCGGGAAGCCACGGCATAACCGACGGGTAGATGGGCGATGGCTGCGCGTTACTTCACACTGGCCAGCAGCGTATTGACGCGTTGTTCAATGGCATCCTGCACGGCGGGAACGGCTTTGCCGGACAGCATCATGCTGGAGATTTCTTCGCCGATAATCGCTTCAATGGCGCGCTGACGCGGCACATTGCTAGGCGTGGTGATACCGATCTGCGTGATCTCCAGGATGTTCTTGCGGAACGGCAACGCCTGGTATTGCGCGCTCTGCGCCACCTTGTTGTTGGCAGGCAGATGGCCGGTGCGTGACCAGTCATAGTCGTGTTCCCACAGGAACTTCATGAAGCTCAGCGCGGCCTTTTTCTCGGCCTCGTTGTGCGTGCCACCCTTGATCATTACCCAGCTATGACCGTCGGCGAACACGGCTTTCTTGCTGTAAAGGTTGGGGAACGGCACCACGTCGTAGCCGTTATGCAGCGGCGAATCCGCTTTGTCGGCAGCGGTCATGAAGTCGTCAATGGTCCAGTTGCCGACCACATCCACGGCCACATCACCGTTGGTGAACGCTTGCTGGGTCGCGCCGTAATCCAGGCCCTTTTTGATGTAGCCGTCGGTCCACAATTTGTTCATCAGATTGAGGGCATTGGTGGCAGCAGGCGTGTGCACGTTGATCTTGCGGCCATCTGCACTGAATACCTGCGCATTTTGCTGATACAGCAGCGTCAGAAAGGTGCGGGTTGGTGCGGCAGTTTCATTGGCGGTGGTCCAGGAGAAATACGGCTTGCCGGTGGCGTCCTTGATCTTTTTGGCCTGTGCCAGCAATTCGTCGGGCGACTTGGGCAGAATCGGCGCGCCGTCGGCGCTGGTCAGGCCGGCTTTCTTGAAGTCATTGACGTTGATGTGCCACAGCCACGACCACGTATCAAACGGCAACGCATAAGTTTTGCCACCGATGATCACGCCACGACGTGCTTGCGGGGTGAAGTCGGCAGTGTTGATGCCCACGCTCTTGAAGCTGTCGTCGAGTGGATCAACCAGCTTGCGCGAGACAAAATCGCCCAGCACGGATTGGTGCATGACCGCGATGGTAGGCGTGTTGTGAGCAACGATGCGCGAGGTCAGCTGATCGTAGTACGGGCCCCATTCGGCCACTTCCGGCTTCACCACCACGCCATCCTTGTTGGTGGCGTTGTATTGGTTGACCAACGAAGTGATGATGCCGCACTCGCCCTTGGCCTTGCTCACGTCCGTTACCTTGCCGTAATCGGCCTCGCACGCGCCGAAAAAGCGCGCCAGAGTGATTTCCGTAGCGCCATGTGCGGTGGTCAGCGTTGCGCCCAACAGCAGTGCAAGCCACGGTTTGATCTTGTTGATTCCTGCAGTTTTCATGGGTTCTCTTCTCCAGCTTATGTAAGAGCGCCGGGCGGGCAGCTTGGCAGCGCTGCCGCGCAATTAGCGCACGGTGGTACCGGCCACGGCCGAAACGATATGTTTCTGGAAAAACAGGTAAATGATGAAAATCGGTAACCCGGCAAATACCGCCTGCGCCATCAGGTAACCAATACCTTCAGACTGGGCAAAGTTGCTTTGGGTGGCCGCCAGCCCGAGCGTGAGGGTGTACATCTCGGGTTTGGAGGCAGAAATCAGCGGCCACAGATAATCGTTCCAGGCCGTGAGGAAGGTGAAGATGCCCAGCGTTGCTTGCGCCGGAATCGACAGCGGCAGGACGATGCGCAGAAAGATCTTCCAGCGCGGTGTGCTGTCGAGCAGGGCGGCTTCTTCGATATCTTTGGGGATGGCGCGGAAATACTGCGTCATCAAAAACACCCCGAACGGTGCGGCCAGCCGCGGCAGGATTAAACCGCTGTAGGTGTTGTGCAGATCCAGATCGGCAAACATGCGATGCAATGGAATAACCACGGCTTGTTCCGGCACGGCCAGCCCGGCCAGCACAAAAACATACAGCCACTTTTGCCCCGGAAACGACGTGCGGGCAAAGCCATAACCAGCCAGCGAGCACAGCACCAACGTCAGCAGCGTCTGGGTAATCGACACAATGGCGCTATTCAGAATCCAGCGAAAAACCGACGAGGTGCCCAGAATGTCGGTGTAGTTTTTCAGCGTGAATGGCGCGCCGATCAACACATCGGTGTGCTGCGCCAGAAAGGCATTGGGTTTAAATGAGAGCGCCAGCACCCAGGCCAGCGGCGCAATCCATGCCAGCGCCAGGATGACCACCGCCGCCAGGATCAAGCGGTTGCCCCATTGCCCGCCACGATATTGACTGGTGCTCATGGCTGCCCCCGGCTGGAAACCCACATCTGAATGGCTACGCCGATCAGCATCAGGCCAAACAGCACCTGCGCGGCTGCCGCGGAATAGCCCAGCGCCCATTGCTGGAAGCCAGCTTCGTAAATGAATTGCACGATTGGGCGTGAGGCGTTGTTGGGGCCGCCGTTAGTCATCAACTGCGCCTGGCCGAACAACTGAAATTGCAAGATCACTTCAATGATGGCTACTAGCGCAACCGTGCGGCGGATCGAAGGCAAGGTGATGGCCCAAAAGGTGCGCCAGCGCCCGGCGTTGTCCATGGCGGCGGCCTCGTAGATTTCTTCCGGAATCTGTTGCAGCGCGGCCAGAAACAACATCATCGGCAAGCCGATAATCCACCAGACCGTCACCATGCCAATGGCCGGTAATGCCAGCGCGCTACTAGTGAGCGGGTTGATGGATTCCAGCCCGACGGCGTGCATCAGATTGGCCAGCAAGCCTTTGTCAGTCATGAACACCAGCCGCCAAACCAGGGTGACGATGGTGACCGACAGCACAGAAGAGCCAAAAAAGATGGTGCGCAAAACGGTGCCGATGCGGTCTTGCCGGTTCAGCGCCAGCGCCAGCAGCAAACCCAGCGCCACAAATGCGGGCGTGGTCATCAGCACAAACAGAAAGGTATTGCGGATGGCGCCGCGGAAAATATCGTCGTGCCAAAGGCGGACAAAATTGGCCAGGCCCACGTAAACGCGATCACCAGACAATACGTCGACTTCGTTCAGGCTTAGCCAGAAGCCGTTGAAGACCGGCACCACCAGCAGCGCGATATAAACCAGCAAAAAGGGCAGGACGAACAGCGCGTTGGTCCAGTGTCGCACGCCCCGGCTTTTCAGCCGGACAAGTGCAGGCGCGGTGACCGGCGTGGGCAGCGAACGTGTCATGGCAACCTCGCTCATGCTGCGTGCCAGCCGCGACCGGCTTCGTCAAACAGATGGACGTGGCTGGCCTCGAAATGCAGACCCACGTTGTCACCGCTGCTGACCGGGGATTCACGATGCGCTTGTGCCACCACGATATCGCCACTGCCGAGCGTGACATGGACTAGCGTGCGCTCGCCGAGGCGTTCGATCACATCGGCGCGGCCGCGTACCGGTGATGCGTCATCCAGCGTGAGCGACTCGGCGCGCACACCCGCCACCAGTTTTGCGCCGCTCTGAATCGGCGCCGCCGGCACACCGGTTTGCAGTTCGGTGCCATCCGCCAGGCGCACCCGGATACAGTTATCCGCAGCGGCAACTGGCGTAGCGTCGATGAAGTTCATGGCCGGAGAACCAATGAAGCCCGCCACAAAGCGCGTGGCCGGGCGGCGGTAGATTTCAATCGGGCTGCCCATCTGCTCAATGCGGCCGCGATTGAGCACCACAATGCGCGTGGCCAGCGTCATGGCTTCAACCTGGTCGTGCGTAACAAACACCATCGTGGTTTTCAGGCGCTGATGCAGCCGCGCCAGCTCTACCCGGGTGCGGTTACGCAGGGCCGCATCCAGATTGGACAACGGCTCGTCAAACAGAAACGCTCCGGGTTCTTTCACCACGGCGCGACCGATGGCGACGCGCTGGCGCTGGCCACCGGAAAGCTGTATCGGCTTGCGGTCCAGCAGGCTTTCCAGTTCCAGCATGCGGGTGGCTTCGGTAATGCGCCGGGCGATATCGGCTTCGGGCACGTTCACGTTGCGCAGGCCGAAAGCCATGTTCTCGCGCACCGTCATATGCGGATATAACGCGTAATGCTGAAACACCATCGCCAGATCGCGCTCGCCAGGCGCGAGCGGGGTCACGTCTTTGTCGCCAATGCGGATTTGGCCGGCACTGACGGGTTCCAGCCCGGCGATCATCCGCAACAAGGTGGATTTGCCACAGCCGGATGGTCCGAGAAAAACCAGGAACTCGCCGGATTCCACTTCGAGATTGAATTCGGGAATGATCTCTGTCGTGCCATAGCGCTTGCTCACGCCAACCAGTTGTATGCCTGCCACTGCCGCGCCTCCATGTCTTGTTTTGGTGCTTTGGTATTATGAAAGGCATCATAAAGGGGCAAGTTATGGCGCTGGCATGGGGTGGCTGGCTGGGTTTCTGGATAATCCGGCTATGGATTGTCTTGGAAATGACCCCAACCTGAAGAACTGACTTCTTGAAAGTCTTTGCAGGTTTATCGATGCGGATTGGTGTGGCGGCATACCGTGCTGTGACGTTCACAATGCCGACTCAGTGGTCAGCAGATGTCCGTCCCCGTAACGCGGACTAGTCACGAGATGGTAATCGTGCGCCTTAGCTTCTAAGCTAAAACAACAATTGCCTCTAAATAGGTGCGGTTACCAGCAGGCTGGATACGCCAAATAAAGTCGCCACGCGTGGCGGAACAGTGTTCCGAGGGTATTCACGCGAGGGACGTAGCAAATGGCGGAATGACTCCCCCGCGAAACTTCCCCAGCAAAAAAACGCCGATCTCAATAGCTATTCAAGTTAATTGCGGACCCATTCCCATGAATGCACAAGCCAGCAGCGGTATCGCAACGCTATTACCGGAGTGGCTGCGGCGTTACCAGTCCGCCTGGTTACAGCCTGACTTGCTGGCAGGCGCAACCGCCGCTGCGGTGGTCATCCCCAAAGCGCTCGCTTATGCCACCGTCGCCGGGCTCCCGGTTCAGGCGGGCTTGTACACCTGTTTTATCCCGATGCTGATTTATGCTTTCGCGGGCTCATCCCGGCCGCTCAGTGTGAGCACCACCACCACGCTGGCGATCCTGGCCGGTGCCGCCTTGCTGCCTTTTGCCAGCGCGGATGCCGGGACGCTGGCATTGGCCTCCGCTGCATTGGCGTTTCTGGTTGGCGTGATTTTGTTGCTGGCAGGCGTATTGCGCTTGGGCTTTGTCGCCAACTTTATTTCCGAACCGGTATTGATTGGCTTCAAGGCCGGTATTGGCGTGGTCATTGTGCTGGATCAGTTGCCCAAACTGATTGGCGTTCATATCGACAAAGGCTCGTTCGGTCACAACGTACTGGCGACGCTGGCGGGCATCCCCCATGCGTCTATGCCCACGGTGGCCGTCGCAATTTGCATGCTGGTTATTTTATTGGGCATGGAGCACTGGGCACCGCGCTGGCCGGCGCCGTTGATCGCCGTGGCCGGGGCAATTCTGGCGACAAAGCTGCTGCATCTGGATCAGCACGGCGTGAGCATTGTCGGGGTGGTGCCCACCGGCTTGCCGCCCGTGACGCTCCCGGATTGGCATCTGTTTGCTGGTCTCTGGCCCGCCGCCACCGGTATTGCGCTGATGAGTTTTACCGAAAGCATCGCGGCAGGCCGGGCCTTTGCCGACAGCGACGAACCCGTGCCACGGCCTGATCGCGAGTTGTTTGCCCTTGGCCTGGCCAATATGGGTGGTGCGTTGCTCGGTGCAATGGCTGCGGGTGGCGGCACCAGTCAGACCGCGGTAAATCGTCTCGCTGGCGCACAGTCACAACTGGCTGGGTTGATCACCGCGCTGCTCGCGTTGGTCACCATGCTGGTTTTGGCCCCGCTGATCGGCCTGATGCCTCACGCCACGCTGGCTGCGGTGGTGATCGTGTATTCAATTGGCCTGATAAAACCGGCGGAATTCGCCAACATCCTCAAAGTGCGCCGCACAGAGTTTGTGTGGGCATTGGTGTCGATGGCGGGCGTCATGCTGCTCGGCACGCTGCAGGGCATTGTGGCGGCAATCATTGTGTCTTGCGTGGCGCTGGCGTGGCAGGTCTCCAACCCGCCAGTGCATGTTCTGGGCCGCAAACCCGGCACAAACGTCTTCCGGCCGCGTACCAACGAACATCCAGAGGATGAAACCTTCGCCGGTTTGTTATTGCTGCGCCTGGAAGGTCGCCTGTTCTTTGCCAATGCCGAACATATCCGCTTGAAAATCCAGCCGCTGGTGCTGCAAAGCCAGGCCAAGGTGGTCGTCCTGGATTTACGCGCCGTATTCGATCTGGAATATACCGCCCTGAAAATGTTGATCGAAGCTGAACAGCATCTTCGCCAGTTGGGCATCACGCTGCTACTGGTTGGGCTGAATCCCGGCGTGCTCGCCGTTGTGATGCAATCCCAACTCGGCACAACACTCGGACGTGAACGCATGCTGTTCAACCTGGAACAGGCCGTGACACGGTATACAGCGCGGGTGGACGATTCAGGCTGAGGTTTGTTGTTGCCAGGGTTACTAGTCCATTCTGTGATCGCATATTGTTTCAGACAACTCATTATTGCCGCAACCGGACGCTTTTCAGAATTGAATGGAGCCAGCTATGTCCCAGCAGTTGACCCAACCCGCTATCGCCTGGCATGACATGCTGGGCAGCGTTTCTGTCCAGGCACGCGAAGTGGTTTGCCAGATGGCCGCGCAGCATCGGCGTGAACTGGCGACCCATTTTTATGAACAGATGCTGCAAGACGAAGAAGCGTCGCGGCTGATTTCGCATGATCAGGTCAAAACCCGGCTGCATAGCGCCATGATGCAGTGGATCGCCAACCTCTTCGCCGTAAAGTCGGGCGATGATGTCCAGCCGCTGATTGAGCAGCAGACCCGCATCGGCGAAGGTCACGCGCGGATTGATGTCCCAGTGCACTTGGTATTGCGCGGTGCCGGCCAGTTGAAAGTGGCGTTTGTTGCCTTGCTGCGGCAATCGCCCATGCTTGATGAAGGCCAGCGCCTGGAGGCGCTGTGGTTGGTGTCGCAAGCCATTGATATGGCCATGCAGATAATGAGCCAGGCGTATGGCAAATCGCATGACCGTAACTCGCGTGCCGAAGAGGCGTATCGGCTGTTTTCGGTGATCCAGAACGCGGCGGCCGAGCAAGAACGCCAGCGCGCGGCCATGCTGGATTGGGAAAACCTGTTGATGTTTGAGCTGGCTATCAATCCGGAAGGAACCAGCTTGCCGCAGATACGCGCTTCGGAATTCGGTTTGTGGTTCCGCCACAAAGGCGCGCATGCGTTTGAAGGTGCACGCGAAACGGACATCATTTTGCAGGCGATGGACGCAATCGACATGGCGCTGTTGCCTGGTTTTGCTCCGTTGCAAAATGCGGCGCCTGAAGTCAGGGTGCAGCAATTGCGCGATCTGCGTGAGCAAACCAGCAATATCGGTTTCAGTCTGGAAGCCTTGTTCCAGCAAAGTGGCGAGCTGGAGTCCGGGCGCGACGTGCTCACGCGGTTGTTGAACCGCAAGTTTCTGCCGGTGGTGCTGAGCAAAGTGGTTAAGGTCGCAGTCCAGCAGGCCAGTTATTTTGCGGTGCTGGCCATTGATATTGATTACTTCAAGAAGGTGAACGACACCTACGGGCATGAGGCGGGCGATATGGTGCTGCAGCAATTGGGCTCCATGCTGGTCAGCTCCTGTCGTGGCGGCGATTACACCTTTCGCCTGGGCGGTGAAGAGTTTTTGATGATAGTGGTAGATGTCACCGCCGCCAACGCGCTGAAAGTAGCCGAAAAATTGCGCCAGCAGGTGCAGGATTTCGTCTTCAATTTGCCAGGTGAACAGACGCTGAAATTGAGTATCAGCGTGGGCGCTGCGCTGAACGATGGTCACCCCGATTACCAACGCACATTGAATCAGGCCGACGAAGCGTTGTACAAGGCCAAACACAATGGGCGCAATCGGGTCGAGGCTGCCTGGAGCGCTCACTGAGGCTGTACTGATCATGCCCCAGCCGATCTGACCCTCTGCCAGTCAACGGCAAGTAGCCAGACTGGGGAGCGCGAACGCTTCCTTTTTTGCCGGGCGGCGATCCGGAATGCGCTTCGCCTTGCGGTAAACGGGCATTGCCACAGGTCAAGAAACCCGCTTATTGTCTGGCGATTGCCTGTTAATCCGGTTTCTCATGAAGTCCCTCTCTTTGCTCCCCTCGCGTCAGGAACTGGCGCTCATTCTGGTCACCGTATTCTGGGGTGGTACGTTTTTTGTAGTGCATCTGGCCATGCAGCATGCGGGTCCGCTGTTCTTTGTCGGCGTGCGTTTCTGCACGGCTGGCGTGATGGCGTTGCTGTTTTGTCGTGGGCATATGCGCGGGCTGATCCGTAAAGAGGTGGTGGCCGGGGCGTTGATTGGGGTGTCGATCTTTCTGGGTTACGGCTTGCAAACCTATGGCTTGCAGACCATACCGGGCAGCCAGTCCGCGTTTATCACCGCGATGTATGTGCCCATGGTGCCGCTGGTGCAGTGGCTGGTGTTGGGTCGACCTCCGCATCTGATGGCATGGATCGGCATTCTGCTGGCGTTTGCCGGTTTGATGTGCCTGTCCGGGCCGGACGCCGGATCGCTCAGCTTTGGGCCTGGAGAAATCGCCACCTTGCTGTGTGCCGTGGCCGTGGCTGGCGAGATTCTGCTGATCGGGCGCTTTGCCGGGCGCGTGGATAGTCGCCGGGTGACTGTGGTGCAGTTGCTGGTGGCCGGTCTGTTATCCCTGTTGATCATGCCGGTGGCGGGTGAGCAAATCCCGGATTTCTCCTGGTATTGGGCGCTACCTGCGATCGGCATGGGTTTGATGAGCATGGTGATTCAACTGACCATGAACTGGGCGCAGAAAACCGTTTCGCCTACCCGGGCCACAGTGATCTACGCCGGTGAGCCAGTCTGGGGCGGCGTGGTCGGGCGCATTGCCGGTGACCGCTTGCCCGCGCTGGCCATTGTGGGCGGTGCGTTGATTGTGGCCGGGGTTTTGGTCAGCGAACTCAAATTCAAAGCTGCCCCGGCGGTTGAGACTGCCAAACCCTGAGCATATTGATTGCGCTGTCAGGCCAGATACCGCTTGAGCGGCATCTGGCCTGATCTTTCGAGTACAACTGGTGGCCAGGCTGTCACAACGGTTATTTCCGGGTGTGGCGGGTTTTAGCTGCCCAGTAGCGCACGCCGAAGGCAGCCAGCGAGGCCAATGTGGCCATGCCTGTCACTGCCATCCAGCCCCATTGGGCCAACAGCGCACTACCGAGCGCTGCGCCCGCTGCCATGCCGATAAACATGCTCACAAACAGCACCGCGTTCAGGCGGCTACGGGCGCCGGGTTCGATCCCGTAAACAATGCTTTGATGGGCTATAAGCGTGGTCTGTACACCCATGTCAAAGGCAACCGTGCCGACACCCAGCAGCCACAGCTGACCCACTGGCGAGAAAAACGGACTCAGGCACAGCAGCGCAAACGAAAGCGTAGTAATGCCAGTGCCAATGCGGGTAACCAGTTCCGGGCCTTTGCGATCGGCCAGATGCCCCGCCAGTGGCGCTGCCAGCGCGCCAGCCGCTCCGGCCAAACCAAAAGCCCCCGCTACAGCACTGCCCAGATGAAACGGTGCAGCGTGCAGCATGATGGCTAGTGTCGACCAGAAGGCGCTAAAGCCCATAGACAATAGCTCCTGTGCCAATGCCGCGTGGCGCAGTGCGCGATGGCGGCGCAACAAGTCAAGCAAGGAAGCCAGCAAAGCGGCGTAGGACAAACTGGTGGTTGGGGCAAACCGCGGTAAGCCACGCCAGATTGCGATGCCAATGAGTGCCACACCCATCGCCGCAGCGATAAACATCGCTCGCCAGCCAAAGTGTTCTGCCACAAAGCCGCTCACCACGCGGGACAGCAATATGCCCATCAGCAAGCCGGTCATGACCGTACCCACCACCTTGCCGCGCCGGGTTTCGTGCGCCAGGGTTGCTGCTGCGGGCACAATATCCTGTGCCAGGGTGGCAGATAAGCCGATGACCAGGCTCGCGCCCAGCAGCAGGGCCAGAGACGGCGCCAGCCCTCCAGCGAGCAACGCCACCATCAGCACGACCAGCTTGATCAGGATGATGCTGCGCCGATCATAACGATCCCCCAGCGGAGCCAGCAGCAAGATGCCCAAGGCATAGCCTAATTGCGTCAGCGTGGGCACAAAGCCAATGGCCCGATCGCTGGCGCCAATGTCTGCCGCGAGCACACCCAGCATGGGCTGGCTGTAATACAAAGAAGCAACGGCCAGGCCAGCCCCGCCAGCCAGTAGCAGTGTTAGCGGCCTTGAGGGGCCATGATGCGCGGCAGTTCCCGCAGTTCCCGCAGTTGTGGCTGCGTGGGTAGCCGTTAATGACGTCTGGTTATACGATTTATGGATGTCAGACATGATGCGATCTCCGCTGTAATCAAGTGATGCAGAGTGTGATTGCGAACGGGTAGCTGCGGTAGTACCGTGAATTGCACAGTTGTTATACATTGAACGTATGAAGAAATCAGTCATTGCCCTTCCAGCCCGTGCCCCCATGCCACCGCTGCTTTCTGAAGCGGGAGACCGGATTGAATTGATGCAGACGTTTGTACGCATCGTCGAGGCGGGCAATCTTTCCATTGCCGCTGTGCAGATGGGCACCACCCAGCCCACAATCAGCCGCCGCTTGCAGGCATTGGAACGCTCGCTGGGAGTGCGGTTGCTACAACGCACCACCCACACAATGCGCCTGACGGTAGATGGTCAGCGCTGTTACGACCGCGCCAAAGAGCTGCTGGCAAGCTGGGCCGCATTTGAGTCGGACATGCGCGGTATTGGTGATGAACCGGAAGGCGTATTGCGGGTGGTTGCGCCGCATGCATTTGGCCAGGAGCGCATGGTCAAACCGCTGGCCCGGTACCTGGAGCGTTATCCACGCATGTCCGTCGAATGGCTGTTGCATGATGACAGCGCCATCCAGGATCTGGTGAGTGCCGGTATCGATTGTGTTATCCAGTTGGGCGAAGTGACCGACTCCGCGCTGGTTGCCATCAAACTGGCTGAAGTACCGCGCATTGTGGTGGCGGCGCCTTCGGTTCTGGCAGGCGCGGCAGTACCCCAGCATGCGGCTGATCTGGCCCGGTTCCCGTGGGTGGCGTTGCGCACGTATTACCGCAACGAGATCACCTTGCAGCATATGGAAACGGGCGAAGAACAGCATATTGCGCTTGCCCCGCGCATGAGTACCGACAGCCTCTATGCCTTGCGCAGCGCCATGCTGCTGGGTCTGGGGGTCGGCGTGGGGTCGGCTTGGGTACTGGCGGATGATCTGGCGGCCGGTAACCTGATTCAACTCACACCACAGTGGCAAGCGACGCCGCTGCCGGTGAGCCTGGTTTATCCGTATGCCCGTTTCTACCCGGCCCGATTGCGCTGTTTTGTCGAGATCATGCGGGCGGCGGTGCCTGGCGTGGTGGTGTAGTGCATCGGGTAATTTGGCCATTGCGTTTGACCTGACCAGCCGCGTCCCGATCACGGCGACGCGGCTGGTGTGATGCAGCGTTTACTCTCGTTTATTGCCCGTATTGGTTCAGATAGGTCCGATACGGTTGCGAGAACGAGAAGTTGCTATAAGCATCCCAGTTGATCGACCACGTCATCAAGCCGCGCAACGTCGGGCTGACCTGGTGCGGCGTGTAGGTGCCGCAACCTGTTCCCTTCATCAGGCAATCCAGCGCAGATTCAACGCCGGTGGTGTCCACAAAGCCATTACCCGCATTGGCGTTGGCAGGGATACCGACCGCAATCTGGTCTGGTCGCAAGCCTGGCCACACTTTGCCGCTATTGTTGGCCACGGCAAAGCCCGCGATCTCCATATCGGTCATCGCGGTGAGGAAGTCCGCGCCACCCATGGTGTGGTACTGGCCATCCAGTCCGGTGATCGGCCCGGAGTTATAGTCCTGCACCATCAGCAATGTAAGCTGATTGCGCATGGCGTAGATCACCGGCAGGAAAGCACCAGAACGCGCGTCGGCCGAGTTGTTCGGACCAGGTCCATAAAAGCTGCGGCCCAACTGCACGAAGAAGGTTTCCGGCGCCATGGTCAGGACAAAATTGCTGCCATAGTGGCTAGTAATCTGCTGCAGCGCGCTGATCAGATTGACCACAATCGGAGTGGTAGGGGCCGTGAAGTCCGTATCACCCTGATTCAGTGACAGTGACTGGTTTTCAAAGTCGATATCGACGCCGTCCAGACCCCACGTATCAATGATGTGTTCGACCGAACTCACAAAATTGTTCACCGCCGTGGCGCTGGTAAGTTGCACCAGCCCGTTGGCGCCGCCCACAGAGATAATCACCTTCTTGCCTGCCGCCTGCTTGGCCTTGATGGCGGCTTTGAAGTCGGCATCGCTTTCCACGTTCGGGCATTCGCTCGGTTGGCAGCGGGTGAAGGTGATATTGCCGCTGGTATCCGAATCACCGAAGGCCAGGGCGATCACGTCCCAATTGCTGGAGACATTGGCCATCGGGATATAACCGGAGCCATTGGCAAAGCTGGAATGCAGATAACCCACCAGCACGTGCCTGGGCAAGCTACCCGACGGGGTCGGGGCGGGTGTCGGAGTGGGGGTAGGCGTCGGCGTTGGCACCGGAGTTGGCGTTGGTGTGGGAGTCGGCGTTGGGGTAGGTGTCGGAGTCGGAGTTGGTGTGCCACCGCTGCAGTTACCCACAACCAGCCACGGCTGGCCGCTGCCTGCAGCGCCGGAGTTGGTGGCCGGGCTCTGGTTTTGAGTCCAGAAGTTGGCTTTGTAGTTGACGCCATTCAGGCTCACCGTGGCGCCACCGTTATATGCCGTGGCGGCGCTCCACGTGCTGTAGCAACCCGACGAAGGAGTAGGGGCTGGCGTTGGGGCCGTCGTTGGTGTCGGTGTTGCGGTCGGAGCAGGCGTTGGTGTTGGCGTAGGCACCGGGGTGGGTGTCGGGGTAGGCGTTGGTGTCGGTGAGGCGCCGCCAGTATCTACGCCCAAATCCTTCCACAAACTGGGCGTAGAGGCCGGGTTCCAGCCCGCGCCAACGTAATCGGTCTGGGTTACCAGCGCCGAATAATCATGGCCGTTGTAATAGACAACGGTACCGGCGCTGTAAGTGCCACCATCTTGCCAGACCGGGTAAGCGGCAAAGGCCATGGTAGCGGCAAAGGTGGCTGGCAGCGCGGCGAGCGCAAGCCGGCCCCGTCCGCGTGCGAACAAAGGTCGTTTCATATAAGTCTCCATCCATCCAGTATTGGCTTATTCGTTTATTACGCCCGCTTGCCTGCCGGGTCGTGCTCGTATGATAACGGCATTGTTTGACGAATCAAGGTGTTGATTGAAATAGAGAAAGTCAGATGGGAGGAGTCTGGTTTTACGGTGGAAACGGGCAGATCGGCGGCTGCGAGAAGCAACTGCCGGGCAATTCACCGCATTTTCTGGCAAAACACCTCACAGGCGTTGTCGACATGGTCATGTTAGGGTCATGCAACTGCGGCATTGTTACGTTTCAAGTTGCCGTGCCAAGCAGATTTGCTACCCACCCTCGGCCCACCTCCCACTAGAGAGACCCCTACATGACTCGTTTTACGCAATGGATTGTTGCGGCCTTGCTGCTCGCCTTGTTGCCGGTTTCTGCCATGGCGCTGGAGTCCGATCCGGCTTCTCCTGAAGCCATCGTGCGCGGGGTGAGCAAGGATGTGCTGGAAATCATCAACGACAACGGACAAGACCCGGCGCGTCAGCACACGCTGGCGGATGCCCGGTTGGTGCCACTGGCCGATTTCAATCGCATGACCGCGCTGGCGGTGGGACGTTACTGGCGCAGCGCTACGCCCGATCAACAACAGGCGCTCACCACCGAGTTTCGCGCCATGCTCGTGCGGACCTGGGTGGCCGTGCTCAGCAATCACAAAGGGGCGCAGGTTGATGTCAAAGGCGCTCGCCCCGGTGATTCTGACGATGAGCAAACCGTGCATAGCGTGGTGAACCAGCCTGGCCAGCAAGCCATTGCGCTGGATCTGAACTTTGAAAACACCGCTGCGGGCTGGAAGGTCTATGACATTTCGGTCGAGGGCATCAGCTTTATCAATAGTCACCGCAACCAGTTCGGCACGGTTATCCAGAAAGATGGCGTAGATGGTTTGATCAAGCAGTTGGCCGCCAGCAACGCCAAAGCCGCCAGTCGCAATGCCACGAAATAAGCTGGTCGCGCAGATATCGCGATAAAACAGCGGCACCTGCCCAATCTGGCCGGACCCACACTGTTCAGCCCCAAAAAAAGCCGCCCACGAGGGCGGTTTTTTTTGTTCCCCATTCGGCGTGCAACGCGTCATCAGCTTGAACTGGAGCTCAACAACATCGCCGTTTGTCAGTGAAAATGTAATTTTGTGTCAGCATTCGTCCATAAATGGTTAATGAGAACACTCTAATATAGTGCGCTGATGAACACCTCGTGATGTTGTTACGTGTGTGTTACAGGCGATTTTTAGAATTTATATAATTGAATTGTATGAATTTTATTGATGATCACGATTCAGTGGGCTGGTGGGTCAAGCCCGGCAGTGCCCTGGATGGCAAGTTGCAACAAAAGCCGAATTCGTAAGTAAACTCAGAAGGGATTAGTAAGATGACTATCCGGCAACGCATCATCCTGCTTGTGGCGCTGACCTTTGCCGCAATCATGGCGATTGGCGGCTACGCGATCATTCAGTCTCGTGCCAATGCTTCTGAAGTCAAAATCGTGACTGAAGGTGTGGTGCCCAGCACGCTGGCCTCGGCGGATCTGGTCGCGCGCCTCAAAGACGTACAGCAAGCCACCATGAGCCTGGTGTTTGCGCCTGATGACAACGTTGCCGCTCAGGCTGCCGACAAGCTCAAGCAGCAGCAAGCGTTGTTGCAAAAGAGCCTGGAGTTGCAACGCCAGCAAGCTAATAGCGACACCCAGAAAGCGCTGGTGCAGCAGGCCACGCAAAGCATGGCTAGCTACTTTGGCGCGATTGATGACACCGCCAAATTCAAGGCGGCCGGGCAGCAAGACGTGGCCGCAGCATCGTTGTTTGCCAGCGTCGCGCAGTATCAGGGCGAGCTGGAACAAATTGTCGAGACTTTGCGGGTAGAAAAAAACCGCACCAAAGATGCCGCCATTTCTGGCCTGAACCAGAACCTGGCGCGCACGGTATCGACCATTTCTGTGGTGACTGCGCTGGCCGTGATTGTGCTGACCGCAATTGGCATCTTGCTGTATCGGCAGATCGCCCGGCCGATTGGCCAGATGCAATCCATGATGAGCGGCATCGCTGCCAGCCAGGATTTCACCCAACGCCTGCCGGTTGAGCGCAAGGATGAAATTGGCCAGTCCATGACCGCATTTAACGTCATGATCGAGCAAATTCAGCACAGCTCGGTCTTGCTGCGCCAGAAAACCAACGACATCCAGTCCATGCTGCAGAACATGCCGCAGGGGATTCTGACCGTCACCGCAAATCAGAAGATTCATCCGGAATACTCCGCTTACCTCAGCACCATCCTCGAAACCGCCGACATCGCCGGGTGCGACGTCATGGACGTGTTGTTTACCCATACCAATCTGGGTGCCGATGCGCTGTCGCAAGTGAACGCCATCTGGGGCGCGTGTATTGACGAAGATGTGATGAATTTTGAGTTCAACCAGCACTTGATGGTGGGCGAAATCGAAAAGACCATGCCTAACGGCAAGGTCAAGATTCTGGATCTGAACTGGTCGCCGATCACCGACGAAAACGACACCACCGTGCGTCTGATGCTGTGCGTGCGTGACGTGACCGAACTGCGCCAACTGGCGGCAGAAGCCAACGACCAGCGGCGTGAACTGGAAATGATTGGCGAAGTGCTGGCAGTGAGCCAAGACAAATTCCATGAGTTCATCATCGGCACCATCCGCTTTGCCGATGAAAACGAGATATTGATTCGCGAATCGCAGGCGATGACCGAACACGTGGTGGCGCAGTTGTTCCGCAACATGCACACCATCAAGGGCAATGCGCGCACCTACGGCCTGCATCATCTGACCAACGTGGTGCATCTGGCTGAACAAAGCTACGAACAACTACGCAAACCACACGCTGCCATCGTGTGGGATCAGCAGCAACTGCTGGATGAACTGGCACAGGTGCGCGCCACGGTGACGCAATATGCGCGCATCAATGAAGTGAGTCTGGGTCGCAAGGGTTCCGGTCGCAACGATCAGGCCGAGCGTTATGTGATGGTCGATAAACACCAGATTCAGGAAACGTTGCGTCGCCTGGAAAACATCAATACCAACAATCTGCATGAACTGGTCGCCGCCCGCGATGCCGTGCGCAAGACCTTGCGTTTGCTCGGTACTGAACCGCTGGCGCAAACGCTGGCTGGTGTGCTGGACTCGCTACCGGCGCTGGCCACCGAGTTGGGCAAAGCTGTCCCGCAAATCAAGATTGAAGATGAAGGCTATGCCATCCCGGCGCATGCGGCTTATCTGTTGAAAAACGTGTTTATGCATCTGATGCGCAATGCGCTCGATCATGGTCTGGAAGATCAATCAACCCGCTTGGCGCAGGGCAAAGCGGCGGCGGGGACGCTGGCGCTCAAACTGGCTGTGACCGACGGCCAGCTGCAGATCGCCTTGCAGGACGATGGTCGCGGTCTGGCGCTGGCGCGGATTCGGGCCACTGCCATGCAGAAAGGTTTGATTGCCACAGATGTCACGCTCAATGACGAACAAACCGCACAACTGATCTTCCATCCGGGGTTCTCCACTGCCGACAAAGTGACCGAAATTTCCGGGCGTGGCGTGGGCATGGATGCGGTGCAGGACTTTATCAAACGCGAGCGCGGCGATATCCGCATCCAGTTTGTCGATCAAGCCGAGGGCGCCGATTTTCGGCAGTTTGCCACCGTGGTTGCGTTGCCGGAGTCGTTTGCCGTGCATATCGACGCTCCGGTGGCGCCGGTGTTGATTCACGCCGCTGCAGTACCGGCGCAAGCCGCGCTGGTTTAACCGTTTACCCAATCTTCAATTTAATCGAGGCGCCGCAGGTGGGCGCCTCTCTTACCTGGAAATAATCCAATGGCACAAGTACTGGTCGTCGACGATTCAAGCACCGTTCGCAACGAAGTCAGCGAATTTCTCAAATCCAGCGGGCTGACCGTGGCCGTTGCGGTAGACGGCAAAGATGGTCTGGACAAGCTCAAGGCCGACAGCGGCATCAAGTTGATTGTCAGCGACGTCAACATGCCCAATATGGATGGCCTGACCATGGCCGAGAAGATTCGTGGCGATCTGAAAAACAGCGCGGTCAACATCATCATGCTGACCACCGAAAACAGCCCGGTGATGAAAGAGCGCGGTAAAGCGGCTGGTATCAAGGGCTGGATTGTGAAGCCATTCAATGGCGCTTCGGTGGTGGCGACATTTAAAAAGCTGGCGAGCTGATCGTTTGCTGGCCGTTAAACCCGCGGGGCACCGATCTGCGCTGCGGTATCAAGGAACAAGTTTTCAATGAATGTATGGCTTTATGGCGTGGCGTTTACGGCGGTGGGCTTTATCTGTGGCGCCGCCATATTCTGGTTGCGTGCGCACACACACCAGCGCGATTTCGATCTGCTGCAACGCGCCCAGGCGCGGCGTCTGGCCGAACTGGAACAGCGGCCAACTGCTGCCGTGCTGGATGAGCAGTTGCGCCCGCTGCGTGACGAGATCAACCGTCTGACCCAGCAATTGGCCGAGCAAGGTGCGGCCCACGCCGTGGCGCTGGACGTTGCCGCACAGCAAGCACTCGCCGAGCGCGACCAATGGCTGGTGCAAACGCAACGCGACCATGCCACGCAATACGAGCGCCTGCACATGGCGCTGGCGGATGAACACGCCACGCTCAAGCAGGATATCGATTCGTTGCTGGGGATCGTCAAGGTGGTGGAACGCTGGCATGACGAACTGCAAGGCATTCTGGCCAACAACCGCCATCTGAAAGCGCAAAACGAAGAGTTTGCCCGCATCGTCAAAAACGTAGTGATGCTGGCGCTCAATGCCGCTATCGAGGCGGCTCGTGCAGGCGAGCATGGGCGCGGTTTTGCGGTGGTGGCTGATGGCGTACGCAATCTGGCGCTGACCTCCTCGGACGTGGCTCGTCAGTACCAGCAGAATCTGGATAAAAACGATTTGATCACCACCACCACATTCCAGGACATGCAAGCCAGCGGCAACATGATCCGCAACGCGGTGTTCGGCCTGCGGGCCACGGCGGACAAGATTCACGCCACCATGGAAGTGACCGGCTAATTTATGTTTACCGCAAAAGCTGTCACCGCCATCAACGGGTTATTTGAAACCGCCATCCAGAACCACGCCCGGGCCGATGCTGCTGAAGCGTGCGTGGTTGACTATGTGGCCCAGGCGCCAGCGTTATCGAAAGATGGCAAAGGGCTGCTGGTGGTGCTCAATATTTCGTCTTACCTGTTTCGTATTGTCGCGCTGTTTGATTTCGGCACTGACCAGGCCAGCACGGCGCATCTGGCGCGCCTGGTGCGTAGTAACGAGAGCACCTTGAGCGGCCAGGCGTTGCACGATGCGTGTTCGGAGTTGGTGAACATGATTTGCGGCACGGTGAATCGCAGCGTGTGCAGCAGTTTTCGCCATGCGGGCATGTCCACGCCATTTATTCTTGAACGTAGTTGCGCGCAGTATCTGGCCGAGATCAACCCTTCGGCCACACAGGCCCTTGCGGTAACGGTCAATGAAACCGTGCGCTTCAATGTCACGATCTGTTTGTGCTGTGCGGCTGATACCGAGGTGGATTTCTCGGTAGAAGAAACCCAGCTAGAAGAAGCGGAATCGGGCGAGCTGGAGTTGTTTTGATCACCACCGGCGTCTATCAAGTCATGCAAGTTGAAAGCGTAGTCACCGCGTAACAAGCGCACCACATACTTATAGATGAAGCACGATGTCACTCAGAAGCCGCCCGCAAGGGCGGTTTTTTTTGCCATTTCGCGCTTTGTTCCAACGATTGCCCGTCGTCGGAAATGGGTGGGAATCACGGAAAAAAGACGACAAATCGACCACTGGTCGGGGCGCTGCCAGCGCGGCCAGAGAATGCGGGCACATCAGTTTTTGCTGTTTTTAATCTTTGTGGTGCTGCAGCATAATCACCTCGATTCTTTTCGTTTGAGCATGAACAAAGCGAGGACATGACCATGAATGATCTATCCAGGACCATCGTGCCAGCCAACTCCCGCCGGCCTGCCGCCGCGCCGGAATTGCCCAAGAAAAAACGCCGCCAGACCTTTGAGCAGCGTAACCCGGCCGGATTTGCCTGGCTGATGCCGCAAGACGAACCCAGGAAGTAAATCCAGTCCTGCGTCCTGAGAATCGGCGCGCGCAGGGCCGAAGGCATTATTGCCAAGTGCCGTAAGGATGGTGTCGTGTTTCTGATAAAACTATATATACTGTATATATTATTTTTATCAAAAAGTTGAGGGCGCCATGAAGAAAGCCGCAGTAAATGTTCCAGTGACCGAAGTCGCAACCGCACCCGCCAAACCCGCCGCTACTCCCCGCCGCCGTCCGCTCTCTGCCAAATCCGAAACTTCTGCTTCTGCCGCACCAGCCGCCAAAAAAGCTGCTGCCACGCCAGTCGCGAAGAAGGTCGCTGCTGCTCCGGTAGCCAAAAAGGTTGCAGCTGCGCCAGTTGAGGTGGTGGTGGAAACCAGCAAGAAAAAGAAAAAACCCAAGGTCATCCGCGATAGCTACACCATTCCGGAATCGGACTACGCCAAGCTGGCTGAACTGAAAAAGAAAAGCCTGGAACTGGGTATTCACGTCAAGAAGAGTGAACTGCTGCGCGCTGGCCTGCATGCGCTGGAAGCCTTGCCGGTGGCTCGCCTTAAAACTTTGCTGGGCAAAATTGAGAACATCAAAACCGGGCGCCCTGCAGCTGAAAAACCGGAAGCCCTGGCCAAGACAGACAAAACTGCTGCGCCAAAGCAACCCGCCAAATAATTGAGGATTGAACTGGTGCTGACTTGTGTCGGCCACCAATAAAAACAGCCCCGGACTATGTGTCGGGGCTGTTTTGTTTTGCGGCTCCAGTTCAAATGAGCGCTTATTTTTGCGCCATCTGGGCATCCGCATCGTTCAGCGTTTTGAGAAAGGCGATGACATCGTCAATCTGCTGGTCGTTCCACGCTGGATTGCCGCCACGCTTGCGCGTCAGTGGTTCGTCGTTGGTATCGACGTTGTCGCGTAATGCGGTAGGCAGATCGTTGAACTTGTCGATCTTGCCCTTGTGTACCGGATACCAGCGTTGCGGCTGGGTGTCGCGCTGTACGTAAAACTGCAGCGCGGTTTTCAGGTCGTGATACTGGCCGTTGTGAAAGAACACCTGGCGCGTAGCAACGTTGCGCAAAGTAGGCGTGCGGAACATGCCGCACCAGGTTTTTTGCTTGCTTTGATCCTGACGCAGCGGTCCGCACAGGCCCATGTCAAAAAACTTTGGATCACGGTTCACTGCCAGCTTGTTATTGCGCGGTACGCCCAATACTTCAAATTGATAATCGGTAAACAGCGGGTGAGTGCCATCTGCCCCTTTGGTATCAAAGTGGCAAGAAGCGCAGTTGCCGCTTTTGGGGTCATCAAACAATTGCTTGCCGTGCAGTTCCTGGTGGGTGAGCGTGGCTTTGCCATCCATCCAGGCATCGAACTTGCTGCTGTAGGGATGAAAACTCGCGTCGTTCAGCTGGAATTGCGCCAAGGCGACACCGGCAAAGTGCAGGGCGTCCTGATCGCCTTTCAATGCCTGCTCGCCAAACACTTTTTTGAATGCGGCGGCATTGGGGCTACGGCGCAAACGCGCGGCGAAATCAGCTGGCGAGGTATTGGCCATTTCATCCGGGTTTAACAACGGAAAAGCAGCCTGGTCATGCAAGGCGTCAAAGCGGCCATCCCAGGTGAAGCCGCCCGTTGGCGGTAGTTCCTGCGATTCCAGTCTTTCCATCAGGCTGGATGGCGATTCCACATGCCATGCCGGTGTGCGATTCAACACGTAACGCAGTGTCGGCACTGCCCGCATGCCCTGGTGTTGCATATCCGGGCCGCCAGGTTGTACCGAGAGCGCATTGGGCGGGCCGTAGGCCTGACTGGCAGAGTGGCAAGAGGCGCATGCTTGCTGGCCAGATGCCGACAAGCTGCGATCAAAAAACAGTTGTTTGCCCAGGTCGGCTGCACCTGGCCATTGTTTAGGGGTTGTACTCACCGCGCTTTGCGGCTGGCTGGCAGTGGGCTGGGTGTGGCTGGTGGTGACCAGGGCAGTGGCGCTGGCCACGCCAGCCACCAGTAGCAACAGCCAGGCTTTACGTTGGATGAGGGGATTCATTGTGCTTTGGGGTGAAAGCACCGAACCGCGCTCATCTTGCCGGCGCGGTTCGGTGTAAAGGTCAATAAGAGATCAATCAGCCATCAATCAATGCAGATTGGTGAAGATGTCGCTGCCAAAACTGGCCAGCCCAGTTTGCCCGGCATATCCCAGATGACCCAGCTGGAAGATGTCTTCAATCGTGCGCAGCATCGAATAGTGGTTGTAGCCGGTGCTGGTCACCGTGCCGCCCTTGATGAACGGCGACAGCAGAACCGCACCGGTGTTGTCACCACCAAAGCTGTTGTAGGTAATGTTGACCTGGAAGGTAATGCCGTGAGTCAAGTACGAGCCCAGCGCTTGCGTTTGCGGGTAAGACGCCAGGTTCGGGCCTGGTTTCTGGCCGCAGCAGGTTGCGCCGGTGTAGATCGCGGTCAACGTGCCCGTAGTGGCGCTGGTCATGACTGTGGTGCTGGTCGCTGCCGAGCTTTCGTCAAAGTTGATGATCAGCAAACCGTCTTGCTTGAAGGCAGGCGACGCCATGATGATCGGCACCCATTTCTTCAGGAAGGCATCGGCGGAAACCAGACCGCCAGTCTCACCGGTGACGCAGGTGCCGGAGCTGCCGCCGCCGCCATCGTGGCCGTCATGGCACAGGTTAGGCGTAATGAAGTTGAAGTTGGAAGTGGTCGAGATCGACTGCAGATCGGTCTGCAGATGAGCCAGTTCCACCACATTGGCCGCGCAATCAGACGAATCAATGATCGAGTGGAAATACGCAAACGGATTATGACGTGTCGCGTACTGATCGCCATTGGCCACAGCCACGCTGGACGCTTCCGGGCTTTGCGTCATGTCTTGTGTGCCAATCACCGGATGGCCACAGGTTGCGGATTCACGGGATGGATCGTTACCCATGTCTTCCATGTAACCGTGCCAGGTCAGATTGGCTGCTTTCAACTGGTCAGGCAGGGTTTTGACTGTGGCGGGGTAAACGCAGCCATGACCGATGGCCTGGCCGTCAGCATCGGTGCCGGTTTGCGCGAAATCGCTGTAGGTCTGGCAGTCGGTATTGGTATCCGGATTGCCTGCCTGACCCGAGATCATGGCGATGTAGTTATCCAGACTGACGTGGCCGGTGCCGAAGTACTGGGTCAACAACGCGCCCTGGGTCGGCAGAGTCTGCGATAGATAGGTCGCCGGGCTGCTCGCACCGAAGGTGGTGGTGTAGTTTTCGTTTTCCAGCGTAATCACAAAGACGTGCTTGATACTGCTGCTGATGGTCGGCGCAGGAGTCGGCGTCGGGGCTGCAGTAGGCGTTGGGGTCGCTGTCGGCGTGCTGCTGCTATCGCTGCTACCGCTATTACAGCCCACCATCGCGCCCATGACGATAAACGAGCCGAGTAATGCGGCAAGCCACCGGTTCGATCTTGATTTCATTATTGATGTTCCCTGATCCAGTTTTTTGGGTTCACGCCAACGCTCGAGACGGCGCTGGTCGCTGCTGTATCAGAACATACATGTATGTATTTTTTATGAAGGCAAGGTTGCAGTGGGGTGCAACCGGGCACGCCCAAGTGAGATTCACTGCAAGGAATGGCAGGGGTAATCAGGAAGGGAGAGTGCCACTGCCACTGGTCAAGGCAGCAGCCACCCGGCGGGTCGGTGAACTCAAACCAGTGGCTTTAGCCCATCCAGCAAAGTGGGCACCAGCTCGCTGATGGTGGGGTGGATATGCAGCGCGTATTGCAGCGTAGGGTAAGGTGCGCCAGCGGTCATGATGTCGATGATGCTATGGATGGCTTCGTCGCCTTCGATGCCCAAAATGCCTGCGCCAATGATCTGGCGGGTTTGGGCATCGACCAGCACTTTCATCATGCCGTCGGTTTCCCCGCGTTCACGGGCGCGGCCGACGCGTGACATGGGCATGGTAGCGATCAAGGCGTCGCGGCCGCTTTTGCGCACTTCGGCTTCGGACATACCGACGCGCGCCAGTGGCGGATCAACAAACACCGCATAAGCCATGATCCGTGAGTCGACGCTGCTGCGGCGGCCATCCAGCAAGTTGGCGGCCACGATCTGGAAGTCATCATAAGAGGTATGGGTGAAGGCGCCGCGCCCGTTAACGTCACCAATCGCCCAGATGCCGGGCACGGATGTACGTAACTGGCCATCCACGGTGATCAAACCCTGCGTGTTGGTGGTGATGCCAGCCGCGGCCAGGCCCAGATCGTCCGTGTTGGGTTGGCGGCCAGTGGCAAACAGCAAATGTGAGGCATCCAGCGGCTCGTTGGCGTTCTGCAAAGTCAGGCGCACGCCATCGTCAGGCAGCGGGTCAACGCGGGCGAGGTCAGCGTTGAACAGAAAATTGACGCCTTCGCGCTGCAATACGCTTTGGATGATCAACGCCAAATCTTCATCTTCTCGCCCCAGCACGCGTTCGCCGCGCACCAACACCGTAACGCGGCTGCCAAAACGCCGGAAGATCTGCGCAAACTCCAGCGCAATATAACTGCTGCCGACAATGACCAGATGCTCAGGCAAGTCAGTTAATTCCAGCAACGTTGCGTTGGTGTGGTAGCGGATATGTTCCAGGCCAGCTACCGGCGGCACCATCGAACGCGTGCCGGTATTGATGAAAATCTCGCTGGCTTGCAGCTCTTGGGTTATCTGGCCATTCGCGTTGCTGATGCTCAGCGTATTGGCACTGGTAAAGCGGGCGTGACCGTTGAAAATCGTCACGTTGTCTGCGGTGCGCAGCCATTTTTCCACGCCATCGCGCGACTGGCCGATGATCTGGTCTTTACGTGCTTTGACCCGCGCCAGATCAACACTGATCGTGCCGGAGATATCGACACCCAGCGCGGCGGCATGGCGTGCGACATGCGCGGCGCGAGCGCTCGCAACGTAGCTTTTGGTCGGCGTGCAGCCAACGTTAACGCAGGTGCCCCCAAACGCCGCCCGCTCGATTACCGCGGTTTTGCGCCCGCTGGCGCCCAGCCGCACTGCCAGCGGCGAACCGCCCTGGCCGGTGCCAATGACAATTGCATCAAACTGATCGGGCATGACTGGTTTTCCTGTGGCGAGCGTCAGCACAAGCGGCGACGGGCTTTGTGAGCATAGACGATGCCACCGGGGAAGAAAGCCGCGTTGCCGCCAGCGGCGCTGTCACGTGTTGACTAGACCAGTCGTGTACTTCTCCCCATCACTTTTCCATCCTATAGTGGCGGCTGGCGTCCCGATCCGGGTGGTGTGTTTGTGGCTCGGGTTCGTGCTGTCTTGTCTGTGCAATGCCCGCTTCAAACCGCGTTTATTCCCCTTTTCTTATGACCAGGAAGGTTACCCATGACGAAGATTGCCATTGTGTTTTTCAGCGGCTACGGCCACACCGCCAAGCAGGCGCAAGCAGTACACGAAGGTGCGGATTCGGCTGACGGCGCGCAAGCCACGCTGTATCAGATTGATGCCAATGGTGATTTGCCTGAGGGGGCATTTGAAGCCATCAGCGCGGCGGATGCCATCATTTATGGCAGCCCGACCTATATGGGCGGCCCGGCATGGCAGTTCAAGAAATTTGCCGATGCTTCATCCAAACCATGGTTTACCCAAGCCTGGAAAAACAAGGTTGCCGCTGGCTTTACCAACTCCGCCTCGGTGAACGGCGACAAGTTTTCTACCATTACCTATTTCTGGACGTTGTCGCAGCAGCACGGGCAAGTCTGGGTCGGCACCGGTTTGATGCCAGCCAACACCAAGGCCCATGGCCCGAACGATGTGAACTGGACTGCCGGCTCTGGCGGTGCGCTGGCTATTTCGCCAGCGGATGCTTCGCCGGACGAAGCACCGCGCGCTGGTGATCTGGAAACCGCGCGCCTCTTGGGCAAGCGCGTCGCCGAGTTTGCAGCGCGTCTGAAGTAATCCGCAGTAATCAGTCTGAGTATGAGCGGGGTACGGTGCGAAAATTGCACCGCCCCGCTTTTTGGTCGCCGGGGTGGGCTGTCCATACCGGCAACGATGAATATCCAGTGAAAAGCGAATGAACAGTTCAATCATCATCCAGCAACCGCAAGGCTCGGCCACGCAACTGATTTTGTTGTTTCACGGCGTTGGCGCCAGTCCGGAACATATGGTGCCGTTGGGTGAACAGTTGGCAGCCCGGTTTGCGCAGGCGTTTGTTGTCAGCGTGCAAGCATCCCACGCATCTGATCTGGGGAGTGGTTATCAGTGGTTTTCAGTGCGCGGCGTCACCGAAGAAAACCGCCCCGCGCGGGTGGCGGAGGCGCTACCGGTTTTTGTCGACCACGTTAAGCATTGGCAAACGCAAGCTGGGGTTAACGCGGCCGCCACGGTGCTGGTCGGATTCTCGCAAGGTGCCATCATGGCGCTGGAATCAACTCAGCTGGCGACACCCATCGCTGATCGCGTCATTGCTTTGTCCGGCCGTTTTGCCCAGCCGCCACGGTCTGCGGCGTCAGGCGTCAAACTGCATTTGATCCACGGTACAGCCGATGCCATCATGCCGTATCAGCAAGCCGAGCAAGCTGCCCGACAATTGAATGACCTGGGCGCCGAGGTTACGCTGGACCTGATTTCAGGCCTTGGCCATGGCGTAAACGGTGAGGTACTGGCGCATTTGCTACAGCGATTGACCAGCTAACAGCGCGGTTCATGGCGGGCCGGTCAATTCGCTATTTGCCTTGGTGTTTTTCAGTGAGATTCGATATCTACGGCAGATTCCAGCTGGAAATACGGCGCGAGCAAAACCAATGGGCTATTTATCGCCCAGGCGTTGGCACATTGCTGGCAGATCACAAAATCGTGATTCCGGCCGATTTGCCCGAAAGTGAAATCACCTTGTTTCTGAATGACATGTTTCATGAAGTGGCCGATGGATCGCGCGATATTGTATTAATGCCCTAACGCTGAAGTTACAGCCCAAACGCAGAAATTTTTTTATTAGTATTCGCTTAAATACGCCTGCACATTGTTTGGGCAATACGGCACAACAAAGCAGATTCAAAGCGGATGTTGCCGAGGCTTTTGCCGCTGTATTCATGCCAAACGCCGTGCATTGTGGTTTTGTTGCGGACAGAACCAGCGGGGCTGGCCAATTGCGGCTGCACCCTCGCGCCCGTTGAACTAGAATACAGCCATCTTGTTGGAGGCCTATTTTTACCATCATGTCTGAACATCAATCTCCGGATTTGGCTGGCCAAAAGCTCAATGAGCAGCGTTTTCATATTCTGGAACGCATTGCCAATGACATGGGCGGGAATATTGTTTTTCCGGTTTGCTTTGAAATTACCGCCAAAATCAGTTTGGTGATGCGCAGTAATTCTGCATCAATCCAGAAAATTGCCGTTGAAGTACAAAAAGACCCGTTGGTAACCACCAAGTTGCTGAAACTGGCTAATTCGGTGACGTATAACCCGACCAATGCTACCACCGTCGATTTGCACACGGCGCTGTTGCGGGTCGGCATGGAAGCGACGCGGGCTTTGGCGCTGGCCTGTGCCATGGAGCAAATGTCGCAATCCAAAGAGGTTTCGCCTTTTGAAGCGTTTTCTCGCGAAATCCTGGCTCACAGTCTGAAAACGGCGGTCATTGCCAAGCTGCTGGTGCAGCGGTTGAATGTGCGGTTGAATGCCGACACCGCATTTCTGGCCGGTCTGGTACACGATCTGGGTGCGTTTTATATCCTGCATCACGCCGCACGTTATCCAGAACTGGTCGAACGCCCGGACTCGGTGAAGTACCTTGTGGCGCAATGGCATGAAAGCATTGGTGTGATTTTGCTGGACGCGTTGGGCCTGCCAGCCGAGGTGGTGGAGGCCGTGGCAGATCACGATTTCCCGCGCAACCGGGTGGAAAACCTGCGCACGCTTTCGGACGCGGTCTATGTCGCTAACCTGTTTGCGGACGGTTTTGGCGAAATGAACAAACTCGATACTCCCGATCTACACTTGCCCGATGAGTTGGCAGATCCCAAATACGTGGATCTCAAACCGGAAATGGATGCCGCCTGCGAAGAAATCTTGAGCACCTGGTAGGCTTGCGCCACACGTGAATGGATTGCACGGGCAATACAAACGAAGAACGGAACTTGTTGAATGAGCACTGAATTACAAATTGAAGATATCACCGTGGGTGACGGCAAGGCGGCGGTCAAGGGCGCGCTGATTACCACGCAGTACAGCGGGTTTCTGGAAGATGGCACCTGTTTTGATTCGTCGTACGAGCGTGGTCAGCCGTTTCAGTGCGTGATTGGCACCGGTCGCGTAATCAAGGGCTGGGATCAAGGCTTGATGGGCATGAGGGTGGGCGGCAAGCGCAAGTTGTTTGTACCAGCCCATCTGGCCTATGGCGAAAGGCAGATCGGGGCGCATATCACGCCCAATTCGAATCTGGTTTTTGAAATTGAATTGCTCGAAGTGCTGACTCGCGATGACTGAGCCTGCCGAATCCATTAATGTCATGCAGCAAGTGGCGCAGACGCAGATTCTGGCGGCAGAAGAACAATTGCGCCAGGCCATGCTCGACTCCGACATCGCCACGCTCCAAGCCCTACTGGCGCCCGAGCTGATTTTTACCAATCATCTGGGCCAGCGGGTCAGCCTGCAAGATGATCTGGATGCCCACCGTTCGGGACAATTACAGATTCATACGCTCACCCTGAGCGAGCAACAGGTGCACACGCACGGCGATATGGGCGTGGTGTCGGTGCGCGCCCAGATAGCCGGGATTTACGCGGGTCAACCGGCCAATGGTGATTTCCGGTTTACGCGGGTTTGGGCCTTGACTGCCGACCGCACGGCCTGGCGAGTTGTCGCCGCGCATAGCGGGCTGGTAGTGTGACGGGTTGATCGTAATCCCGGAAATGCCAGATGACACTCCTGTTTGCCGTTCGCGTCCTGGCGCTGCTAGTCTGGCTGGAAGCGCTGTCCTGGGCGTCGGTGCGCTGCAATCCAAAGTGGTTTGAACAACAGCAATGACGCCCGAAGAGTCATTGCACCAGGCCATCAATCAGCAGGTGGCGCTGGTGCCTTATGACCCCAACTGGCCGATATTGTTTGCCCGGGAGCAGGAACGGCTAAGGCAGCTGTTCGGCCCGATATTCCTCGATATCCAGCACATCGGCAGCACAGCCATCCCCAATATGCTCGCCAAACCGGTGATCGACATCCTCGCCGGAGTCGAGTCCATGCCGGTCGCGGTGGGACTGAACGGGCCGCTGTGCAACGCCGGCTACACCACCTCCGCGCAATTCAACGCTTCACTCACCGATCGGCAATGGTTCATGCGCTGGTCTGAAGGCGTGCGTACCCATCATTTGCATGTGGTCGTCTACGGCTCGACTCAATGGCAAGAGCGTCTGCAGTTTCGCGACGCGCTGCGCCATAACCCCCAACTCGCCGCGCAATACGCCGCGCTCAAGACGCAACTGGCGCAGCAGTTCGACGATGACCGCGAGGCCTATACCGATGCCAAAGGCGAGTTTGTCCGGGCAGTGCTGGGCAGCTAAGCACCGACACCCCCTCCGGGCTAGCCCTCCAGAATGTGCCACTCCGGATTCCAGGTGCGAACGCCATCCACCTGCTAGATTGCAGCAATAACGGTGCAAAACCGAACGTCAGCCGCCCTTGCAACGCCTGTTCTCTCTCGCCACGACCTCCAGTCACGTGTCGTCGGGCTTGAACACGCGCATTACAAAAATCAGATATGCCAGGAGCAGGCTCATGAATATCAGCACCCGCATTGCGTCTCTTCTTGCCCTTGCCGTGATGGGCCTGGTGGTGCTCGCCGCCTGCGCCTTTGTTTCTTTCAGCCGTCTCACGGGCAATCTGCAAGACATTGCCGATAACACACTACCCAGCGAAGCCACCATCGCTGCCATTCAGCTCAACATCAGTCGTACCAAACTGGCGGTGGAAGAATTGCTGCGGCAAGACGGCGGCCAACAGGCGCAGGATGCGCACATGGCGGAACTGCGCACCCAGGTGGCCGTGCTTTTCAAAAAGTACAATCACAGCATGATCTCGGATGAGAAAGACAAGGGGATGCTGGAAGCCAACCTGGCGTTGTTCAACCGCTGGCTGGGTGGCGTGGACCAATACATGGCGTTGGCTAAAGCGGGGCAGGCTGACAAAGCCCGGCAACTTCTGACTGAGCAAGTGCTGCCACTGGACAAACAACTGGACGATGGTCTGGATGCCTGGACCAAATACAACGACGGGCTGGGTGAGCAAGCCAAGCAGGCGGCGTACAGCACTATTTCGGCATCAAGGATCACGCTGATTATGGTCAGTCTGGTGACTATTCTCGCGGTCTTGGGCATTGGCATCTGGTTGTATCGCGGCATTACCGGACCGGTTTCCAGCTTGCGTACTTTGCTGCAGGACATCTCGCAAAGTCTGGATTTCACCAAGCGCTCGCCCGCCACCTCAAAAGACGAAATTGGGCAGACGGTCACCGCAGTCAACCACTTGCTCGAGACGGTTGAACGCAGCATGCAGCAAATTCTCTTTGCCACCGGCGAGGTGTCCACCATGGCCAGTACCATGTCTGGCACTGCCAACGAGGTTGCCACCAGTTCCCGGCGGCAAAGTGACGCGGCCAGCAATATGGCGGCGGCGGTCGAGGAGGTCACCGTCAGTATCAACCACGTGGCAGATCAGGCTCGCCAGGCGGCCAATGCGTCGTCACGCTCGGGCGAACTGGCATCTGAAGGCGAGCGGGTTATCGGCCAGACCACCAGCGACATCCGCGAAGTTCAGCGCACCATTGAAACCGTTGCCACCAAGGTCGAAGAAGTAGAAGGCAGCAGCTTGCAGGTCGACTCAGTACTCAAGGTCATCAAGGATGTGGCCGAGCAGACCAATTTGCTGGCGCTGAACGCGGCCATTGAAGCCGCCCGTGCAGGTGACGCGGGTCGTGGTTTTGCCGTGGTGGCCGATGAAGTGCGCAAACTGGCCGAACGCACAGCATCTTCGACCGTGGAAATTGGCAAGATCATTCAGAAGATGAAGGACACCAGTCTGGACGCCAACAAGCAGATGTCTGGCGCAGTGGAAGTTGCGCGTTCAGCCGTAGGCCGTGCGGCGCAGGCAGAAAGCTCGATCGCCACCATCCGCGAGTCGTCCAGCGTTGCGGTGGATTTGGTCGGGCAGATTACCAATGCCATTGCCGAGCAAAGCACCGCCAGCAATGTCATCGCCAATCAGGTCGAATCGGTCGCACAAATGACCGAACAAAACAGCGAGGCGGCACAAAGTACAGCCAGATCGGCGGACGAACTCAAGCTTATTGTGGCGCGCCTGACCGCCGAAATTGGCCGTTATCGCCTGGTGCCAGCCTGAGCCGGGATCATCCGCTCAGGCCAGACAAGCGCCCTGGGGCTCAGGGCTGCACAAAAGTCACGGTGTAACTGAAGCTGCGTGCGCTGCCGCCGATCATGACATTGGCGATGCTCACGCTCAGTTTGGTGTCGGCAGGCAAGCGTGACCAGCCGCTGGCGGAAGTGCTTAGCGACCAGCTCAGGGTGTTGTCACCGTAACCATTGGGTAATTGGCCGACACCGGTCAAAGCCACTGGATTGCCCGCATCATCTTGCACCGTGACGGTCGCCGCCGAGAAATCGGCGCCTGGATAAGAAAACGACCATTGCATAGCGGGATCAGCAATGTGGCTGTCTACCGGGACGTAACCAGCCGGTGGCCACGCCACGCCATTCGCAAGCGTCACTGCCGGGCCATCATTGCCGAGCACCCACAGCGCGTTGGCACGTGGGGTATCGCCAGGCCCGACGATGGCCAGACGCGAATACAGTACCCAGCGCCGATGCCCCAGCGAACTGACGCCGGAATCCTTGATGTACAAGCCCGGGCCGCCAATGCCGCTATTCAATGTGGGCGAGCCGAGCGCCAGATTGGAACTACCGGCGGCAGTGGCGCCATCTGCGGTGTAACAAGTCCAGCTGGTGGGTGGCGAGTGATTGAGCGCGCTGTTGGCGTCCATCATCAGTGCGGCTTGCTGCGCCTTGGCGGCCAGCGGCAAGGACAAGGTGACATTGCCGCTTTCACCGGCCATGGCGCGGTAATAATTCAGCAGGCGGACTTCGGCGTTTTTATAGGCCAGGGGCGTGTCGCCAGCCAGGCAACTGCCGACATTGCCGGTCCAGCTGAAAGCGGTTTGCTGCAATGGCAAAAACGAATCCTGATACCGTGCGATGACCTCGGCCCGGTTGCTGGTATCGATCGGGGCGAAAGCGGTACCGCTGGCATTGCCCACAGGCGTTGGTGTTGGCGTGGGCGTTGCAACGGGTACTGGCGTCGGCGTGGCTGTCGGCGTCGAAGTTGTTGAATCCGAACCACCACCGCCGCCGCAAGCGGCCAGCAGCAAAGTGGCTTGCAGCGTTAAAGCCAAAGCCAGTTGGCGGGTTTGTCGAGCGGATCGGGTCGGCGCGGAGGGCGTTGAATATTTCATCATGTATCCGGTTCTGGTTTGGGCGCCATAGTAAATGCCGCGCGTCGCCAGGCCTGACGTCGGTGATGATTGGTTGGCTTCAAATCCGTCTTCAGGGGGCACAAGAAATGGGGCAAGCCGCTTTACCTGATCCGCTGAAAATGGTGACTAACTTTTAACACGTGTCAGCAAAAGCGCTGCGCCGTTATGTCTGCAGCTTGTTGCTTGGCAGTTGGCTGGCGAGTTGCAGTGACCGAAAACAGGACCAGCGGTAGCAGTCGGTAGGTGCTTTTTTATCGATTTATTTCATCGGCTTACTTGTTGCTCAATGGGCGGCCGGAAACAATATTTACCGGTGTTCCTTGCTTTATCAGCGCGCCTGATTACTCTCATAAATACTGCCGTATAAAATTACAAAACCATGATGCGCTGATTGAGTTTTCCTGTTCAGGCTTACGGATGATGTCTGCTGCAGGAGTCTGGTTGCGCCATCAACCGCGCACTAATTACAGCGTGCCAGCGTGTTCGTGATCGATGTAGATCAGTCACCAGTGTTGCCGCCGCCAAGGCGCAAGCTGGGCCGACGGAGCTGGGTCTGGTGCAGAAGGGGGGCAAGGTGAAACAACAGCACATCGCATTATTGGCGCTCGGTCTGATCAATCTGGCCGTGAGCTGTTTGATCGCCAGTATCTGGTGGTACGGCTTGATACTCGGGCTGGTGGTGGGCGCCCTTGCCTGGCTACTGGTCAGCCAGCTATCCAGCCTGGCCGCGCGTGAGGTTCGCAGCCTGGAACCCATTGTCCAGGTCGATTCCGAACTCACCCGATATGCCCAATTGCCTGATCTGGTCACCGGCGTGGTGCCGTTGTGGTGCCGCAATATCGAGCTGGCGCGCGGGCAAACCCGCGAGGCCGTAGATAACCTGGTGGTGCGCTTTGCCGGAATCAACCAACGCCTGGGCGGTACGGTTGAGCTGGCATCGGCTAGTGGCGGCGGCGCCATGGTGCGCATGATCGATGAATCCCGCACCCAACTGGATGGCATTGTGCGCGCGCTGGAACAAGTGCTGCATGCGCGTGAATTGCTGCTGCATGAAATAGAAGGTCTGGGCGAATTCAACGCCGAACTCCAGAAAATGGCCGCTGACGTGGCGCAAATTGCCGGGCAAACCAATTTGCTGGCGCTGAACGCTGCCATTGAAGCCGCGCGGGCCGGTGAGGCGGGCCGCGGGTTTGCGGTGGTGGCCGATGAAGTACGCAAGCTGTCCAATATGTCGGGCGACACCGGCAAGCGCATTGCCACCAAGATTGAATCCATCAATCACACCATCGAAGCCGCGCTGCACTCCGCCAGCGAAATCTCCAAAGAAGAAGCCGTGATGATTGCCAACTCGCAGCATGTCATTACCGGCGTGGTGGAGAACTTCCAGCAAGCCGCCGAGCAACTGGCGGGCACGGTGGGGCAACTGGAGGCCGAAAGCCGCTCGGTGGAACAAGAAGTGCAGGAAGTGCTGGTTAATCTGCAGTTTCAGGATCGCATCAGCCAGATTCTGGAACACGTCACGCTGGATATGCAAAAGCTCGCCAGCCTGTTGCAAGGCCAGCAATTGTTGCCGGAACAGCGCGCATGGCTGGCCGAACTGGAGCGCTCTTACACCACGCTGGAACAGCGCTCTGTGCATCACGGGCAGCAAGCGAATGCGGCGGCGGCCTCGTCATCATCCATTGAATTCTTTTAGCCTGGCCCGGTTAATCCAGCCACTGAACCCCCCTGATTACATTGACTGACCTTTTCCCAAGGACCTCTTCATGGCCAAGACCATCCTCATCGTCGATGACTCTTTCAGCTTGCGCCAGACATTGGGTATCGCCCTGAAAAGTGCTGGCTACGACGTGGTGGAAGCGGTCGATGGTAAAGACGCGCTGACCAAACTCGATGGCCGTAAATTCAATCTGATCATCTCTGACGTGAACATGCCCAACATGGATGGCATCAGCTTTGTCAAAGCGGCCAAGTTGCTGCCCAACTACAAGTTCACGCCGATCATCATGCTCACCACCGAAGGCGACGAAACCAAGAAGGCCGAAGGTCGGGCGGCGGGAGTACGGGCGTGGGTGATCAAGCCGTTTCAGCCGCCGGTGCTGCTCGATGCCGTCTCCAAACTGATCATGGCTTAGGAGCCAGCGATGATGCCAGTGGACTCCGCCGGGCCAGTTGCCACCTGCAAATTTGAAGGTGAGATCACCATTTTCCGGGCGGCTGAACTCAAAGACACCTTGCTGCAGGCGCTGGCGCTGCCCGAACCGGCACTGGAAATCGATCTGTCCAGCGTTGAGGAAATCGACAGCACCGGCATCCAGTTGTTATTGGCCTTGCAGCAAGAAGCCCGCCGCCAGGACAAAACGGTGATCTGTACCCAGCCCAGCCCGCAATTTCTGGCGGTGGCGCAATTGCTGAATCTGGCCGATCGGCTGCTGGCGGGACCGGTAGTGCTGGTTGAGGAGGGCTGAGCATGGATATGGATATGGCCCGTGACGCGCTGGTGCAAGAAGCGCGCGAATTACTCAGCGCAATGGAAAGTGCGCTGCTGCAAATTGAAACCAGCGGTGCCGACAGCGAGGCCATCAACGCCATTTTTCGCGCCGCGCACACCATCAAGGGCTCCGCCGGGCTGTTCGCATTCAATCGCATCGTCAGCTTTACCCATATCGTGGAAAGCGTGCTCGACCGCGTGCGCAACGGCAAATTGCCAATTGATGGTCCGATGTTGTCGCTGCTGCTCAATTGCGGCGATTACATCGCGCAATTGGTCGATGCCATTGCTGATCGGACTGAAGAAATTGAACCCGATGAAACACGCCGCGCCGGGCTGGAACAACAGCTGAATGGTTTGCTGGGAGAGATTCCCTCGGTAGCTGCGGCGGCTGAAACCGCTCCGGTAGAGGCCGTCGACGATGTATTGCCAGAGGTGGTGGCTGCTGATGGCGTGGCCAACGACAACTGGCATTTGTCGCTGCGCTTTTCGCCCGACGTGCTGCGCATGGGTCTGGACCCTCTGTCTTTCCTGCAATACCTGGGCAACGTCGGCACCATCGTTAATCTGCATACCTTGACCGAGGGTGTGCCCGCGCTGGCTGAACTGGACCCGGAACAACATTATCTGGGGTACGAGCTTGATCTGGTTTCCACTGCCGATCGTGCCAGCATCGACTCGGTGTTCGATTTTATCCGCGATGACGCAACCATCCATCTATTGGCCCCGCATGCGCCAATTGCCGAATATCGTGCATTGCTGGCCGAGGTTGCCGAGCCGGAACGGGTGGCAGAGCTATTGGCGCAAGGCAGTCTGACCGCCGACGAACTGGCACAGGCGCTGGCACCCGAAGGGGGGGGCGAAGAGGTCACCGCCGTGGCGCAAGTGCTGGCGGTGGATTCGCTCCTCAAGGCCGCTGTGCCGACCAATCGTCCCGGCGAAGAAAAGCGGGGCTATGAACAGAAGTTCATCAAGGTTGAGGTCTCCAAGCTGGATCAACTGATTGATCTGGTCGGAGAGTTGGTGATTGCCGGGGCCGGGGCTTCGCTGATTGCCAGCAAGCGCAAGGATTCGCAGTTTGAAGAGGCCGTGCAATCCATCTCGGAACTGGTCGAACACATCCGTGACGCCGCGCTCAACTTGCGCATGGTGCCCATCGGCGAAGTGTTCCAGCGCTTTCCGCGCGTGGTGCGGGATATCTCGCTGGAACTGGGAAAAGAGATTGAACTGGTGGTGACCGGGGCGGATACGGAACTCGATAAAAGCATGGTGGAACGACTGGCCGATCCGCTCATGCATATTGTGCGCAATGCCATGGACCACGGCATTGAAGCCACCGAAGCGCGTATTCAAGCAGGCAAAGCGGCCGCGGGCACGCTGCGGCTGAACGCCTATCACGAGTCCGGCAGCATTGTGATCGAAGTCTCGGACGATGGTCGCGGCCTGAACACCGCGCGCATTCTGGCCAAGGCGGTGGAGCGCGGGCTGGTCGCGCCGGAGCAGATTCTGGCCGAACACGAGATTTTCCGGCTGATCTTTGAACCGGGTTTTTCCACTGCCGAGCAAATCACCAACTTGTCTGGCCGCGGCGTGGGCATGGATGTGGTGCGCAAGAACATCGAGTCGCTGCGTGGCGAAGTGGAGATTCTCAGCACCGAAGGCGTCGGCACCACCGTACGCATTCGCCTGCCGTTGACGCTGGCCATTATCGATGGCTTCCAGGTCATGGTGCATGACGCGGTGTTTGTGATTCCGCTGGATCTGGTCATCGAGTGCATCGATCTGGCAGGCCAGGACGGGCATCACGATATCGTCAAACTCAGAGGCGAGCCGCTGCCGTACTTGCGCTTGCGCGATCTGTTTGAAATGCCCCGGCTGGAACAGGGCCGGGAAAGCCTGGTGGTGGTGCAGTTTGGCCAGCAACGCGCCGGGCTGGTGGTTGATCGCTTGCTGGGCGAATTCCAGGCGGTGATCAAACCTTTGGGCGAATTGTTCAGCAGGATAAAAAGCATCAGCGGTTCCACCATCCTGGGCGATGGCAAGGTGGCGCTGATTCTGGATGTACCGAATCTGGTGCATCAAGCCATGGTGCAACAAGCCGTACCGCACCCCGGCAAGGCCGCCAATGGCTTTGCTTCCCCCCAGAAAAGCAACGGATGATCAGGGAGTTCTCATGAATGCCATCAATCAAATGCGGCTGGGCAGCAAGCTGCTGATCGGCTTTTGTATTGCGTCTTTATTGACGCTATTGATTGGGGTCTTTGCCCTGATCAACATCACCCGCGTGGGGGCCGGTGGCAGTGCCATCTATACCGAAAACTTGATGGCTATCAGCAACCTGGGGCGGGCCAATACCGCGCTGAGCGCACACGCCCGTACCGTGGTGCGGATGATGACGCAACCCGACCAGACCGAGGAACTGCGCAACGCTGCGGTGCGTTATCAACAGTATGCGGACACGTTCAATAAATATTGGCCGCTCTACCTGCAAACCGCGTCATCAGAAAATGAAGGACGCCTGCGCGAAACGCTCAAACCCATGCTGCAAGACTATTTTGCGGCCTCAGATAAAGCACTCAAGCTGATCCTGGATGGCCATGCCGAAGAGGCAAAGCCGCTGGTTAACAATGATCTACGCAAAATGGTCAGCAAGATGGACGGCATCCTCAGCGATATCTCCACCGATAACGAGAAACAAGCGCACGACGCCAACGAGAACAACCAGCAAACCGTCACCAATGTGCGCAACATGACCATCGCCATTGTGATCGTGGCATTTGTCCTCTCGATTGCCATGGGCATTTTGCTGGCACGTATGGTGACCCGTCAGGTCGGCGGCGAGCCGACCGAAGCGGTGCGCATTTTGCAGCAAGTGGCAGACGGCGACCTGACCGTGCGCGTAGATGTACGGCCCGGCGATACCACATCGATGCTCTACAGTATTCAACTCATGATTGAGAAACTCACTGGCGTGATGAGTGATGTCTCGACCTCGGCCAGTGCGCTGGCGTCGGCTTCAGAAGAAATCTCCGCCTCTGCCCAGGCGCTGAGTCAGAACGCCTCCGAGCAAGCGGCCAACGTGGAAGAAACCAGCGCGGCGGTGGAAGAAATCACCTCCACCGTTTCGCAGAATTCCGAGAACGCACGCGTTACCGACGGCATGGCGACCAAGTCTTCCAGCGATGCGGGCGAGGGCGGTGATGCGGTGAAACAGACGGTGCAGGCCATGCAGCAAATTGCCGGCAAGATCGGCATCATCGATGACATTGCCTACCAGACCAATCTGCTGGCGCTGAATGCCGCCATTGAAGCGGCGCGCGCGGGCGAGCACGGCAAAGGCTTTGCCGTGGTGGCCGCTGAAGTGCGCAAGCTGGCAGAGCGTTCGCAAGTGGCCGCGCAAGAGATCAGTTCGGTGGCGGCCAATAGCGTGATGATGGCGGAACGCGCCGGTAGCTTGCTGGATCAGATGGTCCCGGCGATCCGCAAAACGGCTGATCTGGTGCAGGAAATCTCGGCGGCATCGCGCGAACAGGCCAGCGGGCTGGACCAGATCAACACGGCGGTATCGCAACTGGCTCAAACCACGCAAATGAACGCCTCGGCCTCTGAACAATTGTCGTCTACATCCGAGGAAATGAGCGCGCAGGCTATCCAGTTGCAAGAGTTGATCCGCTTCTTTCGCGTGGCCGACGGTGGCAGCAGTGCCAGTCATCGTCAGCCAGCGCGCCGGGCTGCAGCAGCAGTTCCGCGGGGCGGTTATGGCGGGCGTGGCAACGAAGCGGTCGATGAATCCGCCTTTACCCGCTTTTAGGGAGCGCCACCATGCTCAGTCCGGCAGCGGTGACCGCCGCCAGCGGCCCTCCGGCATTGTTGGCAGCAGAGAATCTGCAGTTTCTGACTTTCTCGCTGGAAGGCGAGCTGTTTGCGGTCGCCATTGAACATATCCGCGAAATCATCGAGTTCAATGGCTTGACGGCGATTCCGCTGATGCCCGCCTTCTTGCGCGGCGTGATCAACCTGCGCGGCGCGGTGGTGCCGGTGATTGATCTGGCCGCGCGCTTCGGGCGTGAAGGCACCACGATTGGTCGTCGCACCTGCGTGGTGATTCTGGAAGTTGAACTGGCGCAGCGCATGCTGCCCATTGGCGTGCTGGTCGATACCGTAAACGAGGTGCTGACTGCCGAGCGCCAGCAAATTGAGCCACGTCCGCAGTTTGGTGCGCGGCTGCGGGCGGAATTTATCGTCGGCATGCTCAATCAGGATGAGCGTTTTGTGATCGTGCTGGATATCCAGCAAGTGCTGTCGGTGCAGGAGATGTCTGATTTGATCGGCCTGAGCGTGGACGCGCATACCGGCTAGCGTGGTGCGGCTGGTTTTCAGATGCGCGTAGCTATGATGGATTGATGGCGGTTTTGCCCCGCCAATACGTGAGCTGCGGCGGTACTGGCGGTGATATCGCTCCCGGTGCAGTTCAGGAGAAAAACATGGTCAGTAGCATTGCGCCGGTTGCCAGGACCAGCCAGCCGGCGGCCAGCGAAGTCAGCCAGCAGTTTCTGACGTTCTCGCTGGCCGGGGAGTTGTTTGCCATCCCCATTGAACATATCCGCGAGATTATTGAATTCAACGGCCTGACCGAGATTCCGTTGATGCCGTCGTTTTTGCGCGGGGTAATCAATCTGCGTGGCGCCGTGGTGCCGGTGATTGATCTGGCCGCCCGTTTTGGTCGAACCGCAACCGTCATGACCCGGCGTACCTGTAACGTGATTCTGGAAGTCGAACAGGCCGGGCGCATGCTGCCGCTGGGCATTATTGTTGACGCGGTCAATGAGGTGCTGACGGTAGAAGACCAGCAAATTGAACCGTGTCCGGATTTCGGTGCGCGCATTCGGGCCGAGTTCATTCTGGGCATGCTGCGGCTGGGCGAACGCTTTGTGATTGCGCTGGATATCCAGCAGGTGTTGTCGGTAGAAGAAATCGTGCAACTGGTAGTGGATGACGCCCAGGCTGTGGCCGAGGCCGAACCCGCTGCCCTCGTCATCACCGATGAAGGGTTCTGACCCGCTTTGATACGCAGCCTTGGCCTGTTGGCAAAATCGACAACTCAGGAAGTGCAATGGCTGAACCCGTGACTTTGCCGCCGCCCGTGAGCGACGAAGAAATGCGCTTGTTCCGGGACTTGTTCATGCAGCAGATTGGCATGCATCTCCCCGAATCCAAACGGGCGCTGTTATCCAGCCGTCTTTCCCGACGGCTGCACGCGCTCGGGTTGCCCAGTTTCAAGGCATATCACACCTTGATTGCCGCGCCAGGCGAAGCGCAAGAACGGCAACGGGCGATCGACCTGATTACCACCAACGAAACGTTCTTCTTTCGCGAGCCCGCCCATTTCAAGTTCTTGAGTGAAGTCGTTTTGCCGCAAACGCCAGCGCGGGAAACCTTGCGCATCTGGAGTGCCGCCAGCTCCACTGGCGAAGAAGCGTATTCGATAGCCATGCTGCTGGATAACGAACGCCATGACGCGCCGTGGGACATCCTGGGTTCGGACATCAGCCAGCGCGTGCTGGATTCGGCGCGGCGCGGTGTGTACCCGATGGTGCGCGGTGAAAACATCCCTCTGGCCGATCTCAAACGCCATTGCTTGCGTGGTACCGGCGAGTACGAAGGCTACTTTCTGGTCGGCCGTCATTTGCGTGATCGCGTGCAATTTACCCAACTGAATCTGATGGCTTTACCGGCCAGGCTGGTGCCGTTTGATGTGATCTTTCTGCGCAATGTGATCATCTATTTTGATGCGCCCACCAAGGCCAAAGTGCTGGCTTCAGTGGTGCATTTTCTGCGTCCGGGCGGCTGGTTGCTGGTTGGGCATTCCGAATCACTGCATGGCATCCAGTTGCCGTTGCAAATGGTTTCACCGTCTGTTTATCGCAAGCTGCCATGAGTACGCCGCGCACTTTCGTCAATCCCGGCGATATCTATTTTGGCCGTGGTGATCAACGCATCGAAACCTTGCTCGGGTCATGCGTGGCCGTCACGTTCTGGCACCCGGCGCTGCATCTGGGTGGCATGTGCCACTTTTTGTTGCCGGGCCGCATCCACGAAAAAGCGCCGGTCATGGCCGGAGATGGCCGTTACGGTGATGAGGCCTTGCAGTACCTGGTCGAGGAAATCGCCTTGCACCACACACAGCTGCGGGATTATCAGGTCAAGGTATTTGGCGGCGGCCGGATTTTTGCCACCGAGTTGCCCGGCGCCAGCATTGGCGAGGCCAACGTGCGCTTTGCACTGGATGCCTTGCGCAAGTTCAATCTGCCGGTGGCGGGGCAGGATGTGGCCGGGTTTGGCTACCGCTATCTGCGGTTTGAACTGGGTAACGGCGATGTCTGGGTACGGCGCGGGCGCGGCCTGCCCGCGAGCGCAGAAGGTACTGGCGTAGTGAAACCGGTCAGGAGCATGTGATATGGCAATCAAGGTAATGATCGTGGACGACTCTTCGGTAGTGCGCCAGGTGGTGCAGGACATCCTGGCGCGCCATCACGATATCGAGGTGATCGGCACCGCGCCTGACCCGATCTTTGCCATGACCCGCATGAAAACCCAATGGCCCGATGTGCTGCTGCTGGATATCGAAATGCCGCGCATGGACGGCATCACCTTTCTGAAACAGATCATGGTCGAGCATCCGACGCCGGTGGTGATCTGTTCCACGCTGACGCAAAAAGGCGCGGACATCACCATGGAAGCGCTGGCCGCGGGCGCGGTGAGTGTCATCACCAAGCCCACACTGGGTTTGCGTAACTTTCTGCAAGACAACTCAAATGACTTGGTGAGCGCCATCCGCGCTGCATCCCGCGCCAGGGTGAGCAATTTGCGCAGCATGCCCGCACGTGCATCAGCGGCATCGTCCTCGTCCTCGTCCTCGTCCTCATCCTCGACTTCGGCAGGGGCAATTCGCGAGCGTATGGAAAACCCCAAACTGAGCGCTGATGCCGTGCTCAATGCGCCGACCTCCAATGCGTTTTTGCCCACTACTGAAAAAATCGTCGCGCTCGGTACATCGACCGGCGGCACGCAGGCGCTGGAAGTCATCCTCACCGCATTGCCGCGTAACACGCCCGGCGTGGTGGTGGTGCAGCACATGCCGGAGAAATTCACCAAAAGCTTTGCCGACCGGCTTAACGGCATGTGTGAGGTTGAAGTGCTGGAAGCGCAACATAACGACCGTATTGTGCCAGGGCGGGTGTTGATCGCGCCGGGCGGCAAACACATGGTGGTCAAACGCAGTGGCGCGCAATATCACGTAGATGTGGTGGACGGCCCGCTGGTTAGCCGTCACCGGCCTTCTGTGGATGTGTTGTTTCGTTCGGTCGCCAAATGCGCCGGGCGTAATGCGGTGGGCTTCATCATGACCGGCATGGGTGATGATGGCGCGCAAGGCCTCAAAGAGATGCACGACACCGGAGCAACCACCTACGCCCAGGATGAAGCCAGTTGCGTGGTGTTTGGCATGCCCAAAGAAGCCATTGAACTGGGCGGAGTGGATGAAGTGGTCGGGCTGGATCGCATCGCCGGGCTGATCCAGCGCGTCGGACGTTAAACGCCCAACCCAACCTAGCCCAGACCAGAAAAGACAAACCGCAGAGGAAAGCAACGCAATGCCGAACGCTCGCCCGTCCATGTTGATTGCCGATGACAGCTCGCTGCAGTTGAACCACGCCGTTGAACTGTGTGTGCAGTACGGCTGCGAAGTCATCTGGCAAGCCATGAACGGCCAGGAAGTACTCACCTTGCTGGCGAGCCTGCCGGAGCGGCCCGACATTCTGCTCACCGATCTGGAAATGCCCGGCATGGACGGTGTGGAGTTGCTGCGCCACCTGGCCGAAAACGACATCCTGATGCCAATCATTTTCATGAGCAGCACCGACGAGCAAGTGCTGCATGCGGTAGAAGCTGCCGCCCTGGCTTATGGCTTTCCGGTGCTGGGTACGCTGCAAAAGCCAATGGCGATTGACGAGCTGAACGCCGCGCTTGACCACTTCACACCAGTGAATCAGCCCGCGTTCAGCCCGGCGCCGGCGGTGGATGTCAGCGACATGGTCCGCGCGCTGGATGCCAGCCATTTTGTGCCGTGGTTTCAGCCTAAAGTGACCACCCGCAGTGGTTTGTTTCAATCGGCCGAAGTGCTGGCGCGCTGGATGCATCCAGAACTGGGCATGATCGCGCCAGTGCATTTTGTGCCGTTTATGGAGAAATCCGGCCTGATCGGACGGCTGACCGAGCAGATCATGGTCAAGGCCATGCGTGAGACCAAATTGCTCTACGCCCGCGGGCTGAAGTTCGGGCTGGCGGTGAATATCTCGGCCGAAAACCTCCCCGAGCCAGGCTTTGCCGAGCGCATCAAGTCACTGCTGGCGCAGGAATCTTTTCCGCCCGGCCAGATGACGCTGGAGATTACCGAATCGGGCGTGATTGCTGATCTGGCTCGCTCGCTGGGCGCCCTGGCACGGCTGCGCATGGCGGGCGTGGGTATCTCAATTGACGATTACGGCACGGGTAACGCCACCTTGCAGCAATTGATGCGCACGCCGTGTTCCGAACTGAAAATTGATCGGGCCTTCGTCAATGGTGCCTCGCGCCGCCCGCAATTACGCACTTTGCTGGAAAGCACCGTTGAGATGGCGCACCGGCTCAAGCTGATCGTGGTGGCCGAAGGCGTCGAAGATGCCGAAGACTGGAAGCTGGTGCAAGAACTGGGTGTTGAACTCGTCCAGGGCTACTTTGTCGCCAAACCCATGCCGGGCGAAAAAATCCACGAGTGGGTACGCAACCGGCATGAGTGGCTGCATTTGTGGGGCAAGCTGCAAAACTGCTGAGCTTATTGCTGGCCACAACCGATATCGCCTTCCTCGCAATGCAGTTGTTCATCCAGCAGTTTGGTCTGTTCTTGGGTTAAACGATCAAGGCACATTAAATGCAGCATGGGCTGGGCGCTGTAGGGCGTGGTCGATGAGGTCAGGTATTCGCACTGCGCATCGCGATAGATCAGCCACGCACGCTGGGCTTTTTGCAGCAGCGGTTTGCCATGCTCACTGGTTTGCTTGAGCAGCTGGTTGTAGCTGGCGTTGAGCTTTTTGTCGGATGCTTTGTAGTCCTGTCCGGCGCAGATATTCAGGCTGGTCTGGTCTGAAGCGTTCTTGCAGTCGACGGCAGCGCTGGCGCTGGTGGCAGTGACTAACAAGGCGAATGCCAGCGAACAGGCAGAGATAAGGCGCAAGGTCATCGGGTGTTCTCCAGAATTGAATGCAATGAATGAAAAAACGCGCTGGCAAAAAGAAGCGCCTGCCAGATGTTCAAGCGATGAGTGCTGGATAAAACGGTTGTCGCATCAACGTCTCGTAAAACTGGCAAAAATTTGCGAGTGGCTTACTTTGCCACCATAGTCAGGCTGCGCTTTATGGCGCGTTAACCCATCCTGGTGATCTGACTACACCGTGCCCAGCTTTTTGCAACCCAAGACCCCGCCCAGCAATGGTGACTGGATTACCGAATACGCCAGAACGACCCGCGTTCAATGGCAGGGTGATTGCGTTACTTTGCGCGATATCCGCAATTTTCGGTATATCACCCGCGACCAGCCTCTGCCCGCCTGGTACGACGCCAGCTATGACCTCAACACCGTGCAGTCGGTGGACCTGGTGGTATCGCACTGGTCCGGTCCGGCTATCGCGCATGTGTTTATCAGCTTTGGTTTCAGCGATGGCCGCTATCTGGCCATTTCGATAGAAACGCGACGGCAGAACGGTCAGAAGTACTCCCCGTTTGGCGGCTTTTTACGCAATTACGCGCTGATTTACGTGGTGGCCGATGAGCGTGACCTGATCGGCGTGCGTACCGATATCCGCCGCGAGCGGGTGCATCTGTATCGGCTTGATCTGTCTCCCGCCGTTGCCCGCCAAGTATTTGAGCAATACCTGGCCCGAGTCGATCATCTGAACCGGCATCCCGAGTTCTACAACACGCTTTTCAATAACTGCACCACCAATATCCTGCGTCATGCCCGCGCCTTGGCTCCGCAATTTCGCTATAGCTGGAAAATCCTCGCCAGCGGTTACGCCGATGCCTACACGTGGGATCTGGGCTTGCTTGATCAGGCCATTCCTTTTGCCCAACTCAAGGCACAAAGCCTGATCCAGCGACCGGCCGACGCGCAGATCGACGAACAGTTTTCCAGCACTGTCCGCCAGCAGCGAGGCACGCATATTTAGCGCGGCAAGCGTTGGGTAATGAAGGCGATCTCGTATTGATGCCCTGGATAACGGCTGCTGACGCGGCTGGAGAAATCCGTCACCGACATGCGGTGATCATAAGTGTCATGCAGCCATTGCACGAACTCATTGGCTTGTTCATCAGTGTTCAGCGGAATCTTGCGGTATTGCCGGTCGGTCTGGATGTCGCTGGCCAATTGCATATACCAGGCGAAAAAGGCCGGGTCATTGTGGGCAGAAACGGCGCGCGGGTCGTTCACGCTGGCGCAGCCCTGAGTGAGCAGCACACCGCCCACAGACAACGCAATCATTACGCCAAGCAAAAATTTTCTGAGTTGTTGCTGCATGGTGATTCTCCTCAATCTGTAAAACCGGAAACAACCGGTGGGCGAATCACTGCAGTGTGGGCGCGTCGTACGCTTGGGTAAACCAGGCTAAGTATCGTTATCCATTGCCAATTTTCGCTTAGGTATGGGCATAGGCGATCCCGCATTGGTGGGACGCGTTGGCTGGCGTTTTTTTGCATTGCGCAAAGCCGCCACAGTTTTGAATTGAAAACGAGGGCTTTCTGCGAGCTTGCTTTACCATTTGCCACGGATAAACCTAATATCGCCTGAAATGAAATATTGATAGTGAGTGTGGATGAAATGGTTCGGTTGATTTTGCTGTTGCTGGGTGTGGATTACCTGCGTAAACGCTGGCGTGCGCTGCGGTTGATGGGCTGGATCTGGGCAATACTCGGCATCGGGCTGTTTATTGATGCGCTGGATAACGCCATTTATTTCCCGCTCAATTTCTTTGCCGGGCTACTGATGCTGGATGGTTTTTCCACGCTGGCCGTGGCGTGGACGGGCATGGGCGGGCAGAAAATGCTGCGCTACGTAAAAGGCGGCGCGTTTGTGTTTTCTGCCATGCTGATTCTGGCCGGGCATCACCACGGCAATTTTGTGTTGTCGATGATCTTTGGCACGTTGTTCCTGGCTGATGGCTTGCTGCAAGCAGTGTCGGCGTGGGTGGTGCGTTATCCGCGCTGGCGCCCGGCGTTGATTGGCGGAGTAGTGGAGATCGGCATCGCGATCTTTTTCTATCAGCCATATCCGACTCACTACGTTGGCACCGTGCCGTATTGCATTGGCCTCGGTTTGTTTTTCAGCGGCTGGAGCATGTTGCTGCTGGCATACCGTGTGCGGCGCATGTCCGATAAAGCCTTTGTGAATGCGGTGCTGGAGCGGCCCGCTGCCCAAGCCTGGAAGAACTACAACCCCGAGATTGCCGCCGATGCGCCGCTGGAATGGGATGGCCCGCCAGCAGAAAGCGAGCGGGCGCTGACGGTGCATGTGTGGACGCCGGTTGGCTCATCCAAAGCGCCAGCCCAGCGGCGCTTGCTGGTGGACCGTTATATTGCGGCGGTCGATGCCAATGGCGTGATCTCCACCGGGCATGCGGCACTCGAGTCGCCCGAAGGCATCTACATCAGCTTGTATCCGGGCGTGGAAATTGATCGCTCGCCAGACGATTTTGGCCGCCTGTTGCGCGCCACACGGGAGAACGACGTACCGGGTGTGTTCCAGCCGGATTACGCGACAGAAGCGCAAGCCTGGTGCCCGTCGACCACTCGCGTTCGTATCCGCAATTACAGCCCGGAGCGCTTGCGCGTGTTCTGGGAGGAATACCGCCAGGACACCACCTATAACCTGACCTGGCGCAATTGCTCCAGTACGGTGGCGCGGGCGCTGGAAGCCGCGGTGGAAGGTTCGGTCGGGCACTTTCGCGGGAAGGATCGCGGCTGGGCGCCGTTTTTGCGCATGTTGAGCACGCCGGAATTATGGGTGGCGGCGCAAATTCGCAAACGTGCCAAAACCATGGCCTGGACTCCCGGTTTGACGCTGGATTACGCTCGCGCGCTGAGCATGTTGGTCGATCCGCGCCCGTTTGGCTGGCTAAAAATGGCGCGGATCGCCGTCAAGCGCATGGTGCGTTCGCGGCGGCGCTGGCATCAGGAAGAAGCAACGGCCAAGGCAGACGGGCGTCCTCATTAGCCGGTGAGTGCATGGCAACGGGCCAGCGACAAGTGCGCAGTCATGCAACACCGGGAGATGCCATGCGCTTTGCCGTTTTCTTTCGCAATCTCAATTTCGGGCACGCGGGCAGCCCGACCAAAGCGCAATTTTTGCAGGCGCTAGAGGCTGGCGGCGCGAGGGCGGCCGCGTCCATTCTCTCGCATGGCACAGCGGTTTTTTCGGCCGATTCTGATGAGCATGCCCAGTCTGTAGTGGCGGCGACGTGCGGCCAATTGCAAACGTTATGTGGCTGGCTTGATGCAGCCCATGTTCGCTGCATCGCCGACCTGGCCCGGTTGGTGGCGAGCGAGCCGTTTGCCAGTGGCCCGCAAGACGAGATTTACGAGCGTTGTGTCACTTTTCTGCCCGCCAAAGCAGGCCACGCACTGACTATGCCGATCATCAGCCCGCGCCGCGATATCGAAGTCTTTGCCGCTTTGCCGGACATCGCGCTTGGCGTGGTGCGACTGGTGAACGGCCGCCCCGGCAATATCAATGCATTGCTGGAGCGCCTGATTGCCGCCCGCCTGACCACCCGCAATTGGAACACCGTGTCACGCGTGGTGCGGCAAGAGGCTGCGGCGGGTTACTGCTGATCAGATCGCGCGGCGGGCATCATTCCCAGATCCATTTCCACAGACCAGGTAGTTCCGGAATTTGAGTGCCGTCTTGCACGCTACGGCCCAGTGCGGCACGTTCCACCGCGCGGCGGTCGTCATAAAATGGCTTGGCGGCAGTCTGCAGATGCACTTCGCGGGCGCTGGTGGTGAGAATCTCCAGGTACTCCGCCATGTGGTCAGCGGTGTAGCTGTTGATGTCGTGAAACGCGACCAGCACCGGGATATTGCCGTCAACGACTGGCAGTTTGCCCTGGGCGATATGCTCACGCAGGTCCGCCAGTTCATGCAGCAAATTGGAGCGGCGGCGTAAGCTGCCTTTGATGCCATAGATCTTGCCGTCGTTGGCGCTCAAATCGGTCAGCAGAATGTGCATGCCATGCTGCTGGTAAGCATTGAAAGTGCGTAGGTCGTAATTCCAGAAGGGCGGACGTACCAGCTTGGGCGGCTCGCCCTGCAGCGCGGTGATATCGCTAATACCTTCGTTCAGCGATTGTTCCAGCACTTCTGGTTTCAGAAAACGGTGATTGGAATGGAACGGCGTGGCGGTATGAAAGCCCAGCAACTGCCCCTGCGCCACTTCCTGGCGCATGATTTCTTGTCCGGCCACCGTGTCGCCTGCGCCCCATGAGCGCGTTTGCACGAAGAACAGTGCCTTGATGCCGTTTTCTTGCGGGTTGTCGGCCAGCGTATGCAGAATCGACAATGTGGGGTTGTCGGTTTTGTCGCGGCTCGGGCCATCATCAAAGGTCAGCAAGAAACGGATGGGTGGTTGCGCTTTGAGCAGCGCCTCGGTTTGCGGCGATAGCGGCGGTGGCGCAGCCGCGCAGCCAGCCAGCAATACGGCAAGCGCACTGATGCTCAATGCCGAATGAGTACGTTGACGAACTGCGGTGATTGTTTGCTGGAGCATGGACATACGGAAGCATCTGATAGAAAAGGCGAAATGGCTGCGAATAATACCCGTGTCTTTACGCTACTCCCGCAGCTTGTTACAAACGGCTACAGCTGGCTGTGAGGTTGTTCGCAGTATTAAGCCAAATTGAGACAGATATCGCCGCCGCGAGGAGTGCCGCAAAAATCTGCAGACTTCGCGTAAATCGGCATAAGATTTGCGCGACTCATTTTCTGGATTGCCGCGTGTCATTTTCGATCAGTCAGAACCGGCCGAACTGGCTTGCCTTGCTGCACAAACTGTTATTGGTGGCCGCAATAACGGCCCTCACCGGCTGCGCCGTGCTGGACCCGCACCGGATTGTCTCGCGCCAGGTCGACCGGCTTACCGTCAGCAGCACGCTGGACGCCCACAACCGGGAGGCAGCGTTCAATCAGGTATGGCAAACCATTAACGACGGTTATGTTGACCCGCATTTCAACGGCGTCGATTGGGTGGCGGTGCGTGAGCGTTACCGCCCGCTGGTGCTGAACGCGCCGGATGACGCCACCTTCTGGGCCGAGCTGGATCAGATGGCAGGCGAGCTGAACGATGTCCATACCCGTGTGGAAACACCGGCCCGTTATGCCCAGATCAAACATGACAAAGCCGCTGGCCTGGGCATCGGTGTGGCTTTGCTGGATGGCCAGTTGGTGATTGATGGCGTGGGCGGACAGACCCAGGCGGCGTTGCTGGGGGTGAGGTCCGGGCAAGTTCTGACCGGTATCGACGGTCAGCCTGCGCTGGATTGGTGGCAACAACAGCTGGCGCATGTGCGTGGCGGTTCCACCAGTTGGTCACGCGATGCCTACGTGCTGCGGGCGCTGAATAATCCGCTGCCCGCCACGCAGCGCATGCTTGAACTGGAACGTCCGGACAAATCGGCTTTCAGCGCAAGCCTGCGCGACGAACAGATCAAAGCACCGCCGTGGCTGCTATCCCACACGCTGACCGGCAACATCGCCTACCTGCGTTTTTCCGGATTTGACCGGGATATCAAATCCGACATCATGACCGCGCTGGATCAGGCTCAGACCGCGCAAGGCATCGTGCTGGACCTGCGCAGCAACGGTGGCGGTGATGGGCTGATGGCGCTGGATATCCTTGCCCGCTTTGTCACCGGCGAAGTCAAAGGCGCGCGGGTAATTACCCGTGATGGCAAGCCGGTACGGCTATTGGGATACCCGCTGCTGGAGACCGAGCCCGTATTGCAAGGGTCGGCTCACCCGCTGACCGCACCGTTGGCGATTTTGATTAATCGCCACTCCGCCAGCGCTGCCGAGTTAACCGCCGGGGCCGCGCAAGCCATCGGCCGGGCTCGGGTGTTTGGCGAGGTCAGTTGCGGCTGCTTGCTGGGTTTCTTTGATTACGACCCGCTACCGGGCGGCGGCGCGCTCGCCTACAGCGAGGTGGATATGCTGCTGCCCAATGGTCAGCGCATCGAAGGCCGCGGCGTGCAACCGGACGAGCCAGTCAAAGTGACGCGCCAGACCTTGAGTCAGGGATCGGACCCGGTTCTGCACGCTGCGCTGGACTGGCTGCAACAGCAAAAACACCCCGCCGCGTCAGTGCAGAAGACCAGGTAAAGCACCGGCAATGCCACTGGCGATCACTACCAGCCAAGGTGGTAGTCGCCATAATATCAGCGCAGCCAGTGCCAGCAATACCAGGGCGATATCGGCGACTCCGTGTACTGCGCCAGTCCATACCGGTTGATACAGTGCCGCCAGCAACAGGCCCACCACCGCCGCGTTAACGCCGGTCAGCGCGGCCTGGGTACGCTGGCTGTGGCGTAATGTCTCCCAGAACGGCATTACTCCCAGCACCAGCAGTATCGACGGCAAAAAAATGGCAACCAGGCACCAGCTGCCGCCCAGCCAGCCACTGGGTGTCCCACTGCTGGCCGCCCCGAGAAAAGCGGCAAAGGTGCTGAGCGGGCCGGGCATGGCCTGGGTTACGCCATATCCTGCAAGAAACAGATTGGCCGAGACCCAGCCATGCGGAATCACCTGTGCCTGTAGCAGCGGCAGCATGACGTGCCCGCCACCAAAAATCAGCGAGCCGGTCTGGTAAAACTCGCTGAACATGGTCAGTGTCTGGCTGGGCCACTGCCGCGCCAGCAATGGCAAGCCTGCCAACAAAGCAAAGAACAACAGCAAGAAGACGGCGCTGGCAGAACGGCTGCGAGTCGGGATGATTGATTCCGGTTGCCGCACTTGTTGCTGACCGGCAAACAGGCGCATTCCCAGCAAACCTGCGAGCGCAATCAGCGCTAATTGCATGCCGGCCATTGGCCAGAGCAGGACCGTGCCAGCCACCAACAGGGTCAGCAACGCGCGCGCGACGCTTCCACTATGCGTGCGGGCCATGCCATAAACAGCCTGCGCGACCACGGCCACCGCCACCAGTTTCAATCCATGGAGCGCGCCAGCGGGCACCAGATTGCCCCAGTGCGTCAGACCTTGCGCCAGGGCGATCAGCAAGCAGGCTGACGGCAGGGTAAAACCGGCCCAGGCGGCCAGCGCTCCTGCCACACCGGCTCGGCTTAATCCGATCGCCATGCCGACCTGGCTACTGGCCGGGCCTGGCAAAAACTGGCACAACGCGACCAGATCACCAAAGCTGTGCTCGCTGAGCCAGCGGCGGCGCACCACGAATTCCGCACGAAAGTAACCCAGATGCGCGACTGGCCCGCCAAATGCCGTCAGCCCCAGACGTAAAAAGGCAATGAAGACAGGCCATACGTGCCGGCCATGTTCGGAGTCAGGTTGCAGTGCCGGGGCGACTTGAGACATCGGTTGATTCGGTAATCCAGAAAAAATGATGAGCACCGATTCTGCCAGAGCTTGATGGCAACTGGTGCTTTGCCATTCTCGCTTGCCCCGAACAGTTTTTATGCCTTTGGTATTAAGAACGTCGTCATAATGCCGATATAGCGGGGGCGGCGTGACAATAGAGCAGCATAAACAGAAGTACCGGCCTGAGCTTAATTGAAACCGGTTTCAAGATTTAAGTCTGAGTCCTGGGGAGGGCACCATGTTCAAGAGCATGGGTATACGGCAGCGCATGCGCGTTTTGCTGATTTGCATGATGGCGGGGCTGGTTATCGTTTCGGCGCTGGGTTTGTTGTCGACGCGGCAAGGCATGATGGCCGATCGCGAAACACGGGTGCAGCACATGGTCGAAGCGGCCATGGGCATTTTGAAGTACTACCGCGAGCAAGAAGTGAGCGGCAAGATGAGCCGGGCCGACGCGCAAAAAGCGGCGGGCATGGCGATTCAGTCGGCGTCATACAACGGTGGCAAAGACTACTTTTTTGTTTTCGATTACAACTCGGTCGAACTCTATATTCCCAACCCGAAAATGGTTGGCAAGGATATGAGTAACGTCGCGGATGCCGACGGCGTGAAGTTCGTGCCGGAGATGGTCAAGGTCGGGCGCAATGGTGGCGGCTTTGTGCATTACGCCTTCCCGCGCCCGGGTAGCACTGATCCCAAACCCAAGGTCAGCTACGCCATGGCGTTTGATGACTGGCAATGGGTGGTGGGCACCGGGATTTACATCGATGACGTCAGCACTGCTTTCTGGAACGAAGCGCTGCGGCAAATGGCCTATGTGCTGATTGTGCTGGTGGCACTCGGCGTGATTGGCGGCATGCTGGTGCGCTCTGTGTTGCGCCAGTTGGGTGGCGAGCCCGCTTACGCCAGCGAAGTCATGCAGCGTATCGCCGCCGGTGATTTGACCGTGCAGGTACGTACCGACGGCGACAATGAAAACAGTCTGCTGGCGGGCATTCAGCGCATGGCCGTTTCGTTGCGGGCGCTGATCCAGCAGATTCATGAGAACGCGGGAGAAGTCGGACGATTGACGTCAGAAGTGGCTGGTGCGGCGGATAAAGTAGCCTTTGGCTCCGACAGCCAGAACGACGCCACCCGCTCCATGGCCGCCGCTATCGAACAAATGAGCACCAGCATTGTGGTGGTGGCCGACAACGCGGGCGAGGCCAGCCGCCTGAGCGCAGAGGCTGGTTCGCAAGCCGAGCGCGGTAACGAAATCATTGGCGGCACCAGTCACAAGATCAACCAGATATCCGGGATCGTGGCGGACTCGGCGACCAGCATTGGCGCGCTCGGTGAACAAACCGACAGCATTGCCAGCATCATGCAGATGATCCGTGAAGTGGCAGAGCAGACCAATTTGCTGGCGTTGAATGCCGCCATTGAAGCCGCGCGCGCCGGTGAACAAGGCCGTGGCTTTGCCGTGGTTGCCGATGAAGTGCGCAAACTGGCTGAACGCACCAGCGGAGCGACCGCCGAAATCAGCGGCAAGATTGATTCGATTCGCGATGCTTCCAAAGAAGCAACGGTGCGCATGGCTTCGGTGGTGAAAGAGGTGGCACAAGGCGTGCAGATGGCGGGTGAGGCCAGCGCCGCCATCGCCAGCATTCGCACTGATTCGGGCAAAGTGGTGGTTTCTGCCAACCAGATTTCCGAAGCGTTGCGTGAACAAAGCGCGGCCAGTCACGCCATTGCCAGCCATGTGGAAGACATTGCCAACATGACCGAGCAAAACACCGACAACGCGCGCCGGGCGGCAGACGCGGCGCGGCGGCTGGATCAACTCACCCAAAGCCTGCGCGATGCGGTGGATCGTTTCAAGGTTTAGTCCCTTACTGCGCAACCCTTGTTTGCAGTTATCTCAGACCCGGCTTCGTGCCGGGTTTGTTGTTTACCGTTACCTGGAACGCATGCGTAAACGCCGTAATTGTTGCGCAAAAATCAAAAGTATCTGGACGGCAAGCGGCTTAAAGCAAGAAACCGACTCGCGCATACTGCAGTCCAGCCAGCAACAACACTGGATACAAAGGAAAACACTATGAGCATCCCGGCATTGGGCCTTGGCACGTTTCGTCTGAAAGACCAGGTGGTGATTGATTCGGTACGTAATGGCCTGGACGCAGGTTATCGCGTAATCGATACCGCGCAGATTTATGGCAACGAGGCCGAAGTTGGCCAAGCCATCGCCGCCAGCGGCGTGTCGCGCAAAGATCTGTTTATTACCACCAAAATCTGGATCGACCACCTGGCGCACGACCGCCTTATCCCTAGCCTGCAAGAAAGCCTGCACAAGCTGGGGACCGATCATGTTGATCTGACTTTGATTCACTGGCCATCGCCCAATAACGCGGTGCCGGTGAGCGAATTCATGGGCGCGCTGGCTGAGGCCAAACGACAAGGGCTTACCCGGCAGATTGGCGTTTCCAACTTCAATATTGCGCTGCTGCGCGAGGCCATTGCGGCAGTGGGGGCGAGCGAAATTGCCACCAACCAGATCGAACTGCATCCGTATCTGCAAAACCGCAAGCTGGTCGAGTTTGCCCAAAGCCAGGGCATTCATATCACGTCCTATATGACGCTGGCTTATGGTAAGGCACTGCAAGACCCGGTGATTGTGCAGATTGCGCGCAACCACCAAGCTACCCCGGCGCAGGTGGTGCTGGCGTGGGCCATGCGACTGGGCTACGCGGTGATTCCGTCATCTACCAAACGCGAAAATCTGGCAAGCAACTTGCTGGCGGTTGGGTTGACACTCAGCGAGGCCGAAATGACGCAAATTGCGGCGCTGGACCGCAACGAGCGCCTGACTGACCCGGACGGACTGGCTCCGGCATGGGACTAACAAGTTAGCCCGCCTGCATTGGGCATGGCGCTGGGGTTTGCCAGCGGCAAGCGGACCACCTTCGTGTGGTCCGCTTGCCGTTTAAAGTGGGTTTGATCCCGCCGGTCAACTTGCCGGGTAAAAAGATTTGCCTGGCGGGTCATCCGGCCTGGGCTTTGCGGCGTTTGAACTAAAGTTCAAAGCAGATGGTGTCTGGCTGCCGGCTTATTGCCCCGGCCAGCCGCCATCTCCCTTCACGCCACCAAGGCAGGCCGTCATGACCGCACCCAACGCCGTAGCTTCCGATACGGATAACGCTGCCTTCACGCAACTGGTTCAACAGGCCATTACCTTGCATCTGCAAGGCCAGCGCGAATCCGCCGAGGCTATTTATCTGGCCGTGCTGCAGCAACAACCACATCCTGATGCGCTGCACTGGTTAGGCATATTGCGCCACCAGCAAGGCAACGGGGCTGAGGCGGTGCCATTGCTGGCACGCTCGTGTGAGTTGCAGCCGGAAAACGCGGAATGGCGCAATGATCTGGGCAATGTGCTGGCCAGCAACGACGCCGTTGTTGATGCCGCCGAACAGTTTCGCGCCGCGTTGCAGCTGGATGAGCGCAGCGCCGTGTACTGGAACAACTTTGGCGCGATGTTGCAGCGCCTGAATCATGAGACCGAAGCGGGCGAAGCCTGGTTGCAGGCGGTGACGCTGGCCCCGGATTATATCGACGCGCTGGATAACTATGGCCAATGGCTGATCCGCCAGGGCCGGGATCAGGAAGGCGCCGAGTTTGTCTGCCGCGCCTTCGTGCTTAAACCGGCGGCACATCAACCACCGATGATGCGCGGCATCGCCTTTTACCGGCTGGGGCAGATCAGCGATGCTGCGCAGGTTTACCGGCAATGGCTGGACGCTGATCCGGGCAATCCGACGGCAAAGCACTTGCTGGCAGCCTGTTCGGGCGAAAACGTCCCGACCCGCGCTGGCGACGATTATGTGCAGACCACCTTTGACGATTACGCGGCCACCTTCGATGCCCGGCTTAAACAATTGGGCTACGCCATCCCGCAAGCTTTGCACGACACGCTCAAACAGCTGGCCCCCGCCAACCAGCAATGGCAGGTGCTTGATGCCGGTTGCGGCACCGGCTGGTGCGGCACGTTTCTGCGCGATTACGCCAATACGCTGGTCGGGGTTGATCTGTCGGCCAAGATGCTTGAGCAAGCCGCCCATCGCCAGCTTTACGATCAACTGGAACACGCCGAGCTGACCGGCTGGCTACGCCAATGCGCGCAGCAGTTCGGGCTGGTGTGTGCTGCTGATCTGATGATCTATTTTGGCGATCTGACCGAACTACTGGGAGCCACTCGCCAGGTCATGACTGCAGGCGGTTTGCTGGTGTTCTCAGCCGAAAACCAGACCGACACCCATACCGGAATTGACGGTTTTCAGTTGCTGCCGAGCGGGCGTTACGGCCATAGCGAACATTATCTGCGCGAGGCACTGGCAGAAGCCGGATTTACCGTACAGAGCATCAAATCCCAAGTGGTGCGCCAGGAGTTTGGCCGTCCGGTACCCGGCTGGATTGTGGTGGCGACACGGCGGGCGCACTGACTCCCCCACGCGTATGATCGCCGCCGTGCGGTATGGTCAACACCTCGCACTAGCAGAACCTCGACGACTTTCAGGAAATAGGAAATACCAACTTGGAATCCCTCTACGGCGGCTTTGATCTGGCCCAGTTGCGCAGCGAAGACACCTGGCATGCCATCGCCCCCAGCCTGCACGTGTGTGACAGCGCGTTCTGGCAAAGCCAGCAGGCGCTGCAACTGGATGACACCACGCTCGACACACTGGCACAACTGACCACGCGGGAAGGCTATTTTCAGACTGACCCGGTGGATTGGCAGTTGCCGGTGTATGACATGGCTAATCTGATCCACGCGCTGCGGCAGTTGCGTATTCCGCCGGTGTTCGGCTTTGTGTATGACGAGTTCTGGTTGATGTACGTAAAAATGCAGCCGGTGCTGGCGCGGATATTGGGCGACGACTATGTGACGCTGCCCAATGTGTGGGCCTGGCATATCGATCCGGCGGCCAACGAACACGGCTGGCGCCCGCATCGGGATCGCGGCCGGGCTTCGATCTTTGAAGATGGTCGCCCCAAGATATTGAATGTATGGCTGCCGCTGACCGACGCCACGCCCATCAATGGTTGCATGTACCTCGTGCCCGCCGATCGCGATCCGACCTATAACACCGCCGAAGAAATGAACATGCAATATCAGCTCAACGATATCCGCGCCTTGCCTGCCGCTGCGAGCAGCATGCTGGCGTGGAATCAGGCGGTGCTGCATTGGGGCTCGCACGCCGCGCCGCGCATTGCGACACCACGGATCAGCATTGGCGCCGAGTTCCAGCGTCGCGACGTGGCGCCGTTCAGCGAGCCGTTTCTGGAGCCTGGCACCCAGCCGACCTTCGCCGCACGCCTGTGGATGATCGCGGAACAGTTCAAACGCTACCGGCACCATCACCCGGATGATGCCGGGCTGGCTTTCCTGGCGGACAACCTGGTGCCGGGCAGCGCCAGCTAAGCGGGCGGCTCTGGGCTATTTCGGGTCCTGACCAAACAGCAGCTTGCGCGCTTCGGCGGTCATCAGCGCTTGTGGATCAGTGTTGATCTGTTCCACCAGCGCGTAAGCACGCTGTACCGCAGGCCGGGCCGCCATGCGCTCCAGCCACGCCGCCATATGCGGGAAGTCTTCAATTTTCTGGCGCTGGCCTTCCCACAATTTGGCCCATGGGTAAATGGCCATGTCGGCAATCGAATAGTCCCCGGCGACGTAGTCTTTGTCCGCCAGTTGCCGATCCAGCACGCCGTAGAGTCGGGCGGTTTCTTTGACGTAACGGTCAATCGCATACGGAATCGGCTCGGGTGCATAACGGCCAAAGTGGTGATTCTGCCCGGCCATCGGCCCCACGCCGCCCATTTGCCAGTACAACCACTGCAGCACGGTAAAGCGACCGCGCACATCATTTTGTGGCAAAAACTCGCCCGTTTTGTCGGCCAGATATTCCAGAATCGCCCCCGACTCAAACAAGGAAAACGGCTCGCCACCATCCAGCGGATGCTGATCCACAATGGCTGGAATACGGTTGTTGGGCGCGATTTTCAAAAAGGCCGGAGCAAACTGCTCGCCCTTGCCGATATGGATCGGGTGGATGGTGTAATTCAGCCCGGTCTCTTCCAGAAAAATCGTGACCTTGTGGCCATTGGGCGTAGTCCAGTAATACAGATCGATCATGTCGGTGCATCCTTGTGCGTGGCGTTCACTGGCGTTGACTGATGTCGCCGCAAATCATTGCACAACCTGGCACGTCCGCCCAACCTGCGCAGTTCGTCGGGGGACTTATTGGGTGGAATGATCCGCGAGGCCTAGTGGCCCGCTTGCAGGCAGCGCGGGCACAAACAGGCGCGATCAAGCTGCTCTGGCGGTAGCTGACTCAACGCCGTGGCATCTACCGTGACGCTCATGCACCAGCAGCTGGCGGCGGCGTCCGGCCCCGATTGCACCATGGCGCAGCCGTTCAGGCCGCCGCAGAGCGGGCATATGGCGCTGGCTGGAATACTGGCGGGGTCGGGGTGGTCGGGCACGGGTGACTCAAACAGGATGTGGATGAATGTCCACTTTGCCACGGTTGAATCGCTGCCTCAATTGCCGCGCGATGTACCGGGCTGGCCAGCTAGTGCGAACCAGGCATTTTGCATGAACGCGTTGTGCCGTAAAGTAACGCCAACTCCAACATGACGAGGTTGAAATGAAGCTTTCCGAACAGTGGGTACTGGTGACTGGCGGCGCGCGGGGTCTGGGTGCATCGATTACTCGCGCATTGGCGCGTGAAGGCGCCGGGGTAATCATCAACTATCACCAGAGCGCCGCTGCAGCACAGGCGCTGGCAGCCGAGCTTGGCCCGCGCGCCATTGCCCTTCAGGCTGACGTGACCGATGCCGCGCAGGTACAAGCGCTGTTCCAGGCAGCACAAGCACAAACCGGCCAGCCGATCGTGTCGGTGGTGAACAACGCGCTGGTGGATTTTCGCTTTGATGGTGACGCCCGCCCCAAGATCGGCGAGATCACCTGGCAGCGTTTCGAACAACAACTGGCCGGAGCGATGAAAGGTGCGCTCAACACCATCCAGGCCGCGCTGCCCGGCATGCAAGCGCAAGGTTTTGGTCGCGTGGTGAACGTGGGGACTAATCTGTTCCAGAACCCGGTGGTGCCTTATCACGATTACACCGCGGCCAAAGCGGCGCTGCTGTCGCTGACACGTACCGCTGCAAATGATCTGGGGCCGGACGGCATTACCGTGAATATGGTGTCTGGCGGCTTGTTGCGCACGACCGATGCCAGCGCGGCCACGCCAGAAGCGGTGTTCGACATCATCGCCAGCCTGACGCCGCTGCGCCGGGTGACCACGCCGGACGAGTTTGCCGATGCGGTGTTGTTCTTCCTGTCGCCGTGGTCGCGCGCAGTCACCGGGCAAAATCTGGTGGTCGACGGCGGGCTGGTCAAGAACTAACTCTGTTACAACTCAGGCGGGCGAGCGCTCATCAGGCTCGCCCGCTTTGTCTTTGCAGGTGCCTTCTCACGCGCCGCGCGGATGTTTGTAGCGGTTATAGCCCCACAGATATTGCTCGGGCGCGCGGGCGATCAGCTGTTCGAGCTTGCTGTTCAGATGCGATGCGGCAGTCTGACGGTCACTGGACAATGGCTCGGTAAGCACTTCCATATGGATGTGATAACTGCGCGCACCGGGCAAACGCTCGGCGAAGACCAGCACAATCGGTGCGTCGCTGAGTGCCTGCAAACGCTGCACCAGATTCATGGTGTAGGCCGATTTGCCAAAAAATGGCGCCCAGTCGCCTTCGCCACCACCTGGACATTGATCCGGCAAGATGCCGATGGTTTCGCCACGCTTGAGCGCTTTGACCAGCATACGCACACCGCGTGGCGTGGCCGGGGCCATGGCCAGATTCGGGCGACTGCGGGTGCGTTCAACCCAGTCGCGCAACCATGGGCGATGCGGCGGCTTGAACAATACGGTGGATGGATAGCGCTGGGCAAACAATGGCCCCAGCAATTCAAAACCGCCCAGATGCGGCGACAGCAGAATCAAACCTTTGCCTCGGGCCAGCAAGACATCCGTCGCTTCATGGAAGTTGGCTGGGGCTATGTTCAAGCCCTCAACCGGGTTGTTACGCATCCAGAAATAGGGAGTCTCCAGCAGCATGCGCCCGGCAGCACGGCGAGCTTCCTGCAGTTGCGCCAAAGTCCGCTCGGGAAAGGCTTGCAGATAATTTTGCTGCAGACGCGTGCCATAACGGCCCGGCAAGCGGGCAGCACCGGCGCCCAACCACGCCCCCAAAGCTTGTGCCCAGCTAAGCGGCAATAAAGAAAGCAGCCAGAAAACGGCGGTCATGATGATCCTGGCTCGACGACGCGGAGCGGCGGTAACAAACTGGAATGGAACAACGCCCGACGCAATGCGGGTGTTGACGAGTGAGGCCGGTGTCAAGGCAAGGCACCGAGCGCACTCTACCGGGAAAAGACCGCAAGGCTAAGTGCGCATGTGTGTCGCGGGTGTAATGACGACACCTGTTGTGACACGGCTAACTCTACGCGCACCGTGGTGGGGATCAGCAATCAGGCGATGGCCGGGACCATGGCGCGCCGGTGGATACGCAATACCAGGATCGCCCCCACTACGCACAGTCCGCCGGAAATCATGGTGGCGACGGTGTACGAGCCCAGACTGTTGCGCAACATGCCCGCACCCAGCGCGGCAAAGGCGGCCCCTAATTGATGCCCGGCGACAATCCAGCCAAACACAATTGGCGCATCGCGGGAGCCGAATACGTCGGTGGTCAGCCGCACGGTGGGCGGTACCGTGGCAACCCAGTCCAGCCCATAGAAGAAAGCAAAGATCGGCAGGCCAAAGTAGGTGATACCAAATGCGTACGGCAAAAAGATCAGCGCCAGGCCGCGCAGGCCGTAATACCAGAACAACAGCACGCGATTATTGAAGCGGTCTGATAACCAGCCGGAGAACGTGGTGCCCACCAGATCAAGCAAACCCATCGTTGCCAGAATGCTGGCGCCTTTCACTTCCGACAATCCGTAATCGCCACACATGGCAATAAAGTGGGTGCCGATATAGCCGTTGGTGCTGGCCCCGCAGATAAAAAAGCTGAAGAACAGCAGCCAGAAGTCACGCGATTTGCTAGCTTTGCCCAGCGCGTCAAAGGCGATTTTGATGGGGTTTATGTGGCTGGCAACTTGATCGGCCGGAGCATCCACTGGCTCGCCGAACGGGCGCAGCCCAACACTGGTGGGGCGTTCCGGCAGCAAGAAAGCAATCAATGGCAAGATCAGTACAGCCAGTGCGGCAACGGTAAGCACAATCGGCCGCCAGCCGTAGCGCTCCACAATGGCCGCCATCAATGGCAGAAATAGCAACTGCCCGGTGGCGGAGCTGGCGGTGAGGATGCCCATCGCCAGACCACGCCGTTGACTGAACCAGCGATTTACCACAGTGGCGCCCAGCGTCATTGAAGTTGCGCCGGTAGCCATGCCCACCAATACGCCCCAGATCAGCACCATATGCCAGGTGGAGGTCATCAGGCTGGATAAGCCCACGCCAATCGCCAGAATGGTGAGTGCGGTGAGCACGGTGCGGCGCAAGCCAAAGCGCTGCATGGCGGCAGCGGCGAATGGGCCCATCAAGCCGAACAGCGCCAGGTTGATCGACAAAGCCAGCGATACCGTGGTGCGGCTCCAGCCGAAGTCGTGCTCTAGCGGCACCATCATGACGCTGGGTGTGGAACGCGTGCCGGCGGTAATCAGCATGATCAAAAAGACTACGGCCAGGGTGACCCAGCCGTAATGGAAACGGCCTTTGGACCAGCGCGCGAATGCATACATAGGTTTCTCTCTCTGCCACCGAGGCCAGGTTTTTGAGTGAATTGTTACCGACCGGTAACATTTGCTTGAGATGTTAGTGACCGAGCGGTAACATTGTCAACACTTATGCAATGGAGTATGCAACGATGACCCCGCAAAAAGCAGCCGCCCCACGCACAGTCACGCAGGGTGCACTGGCGCACAGCCAGATTCTGGATGCGGCGGAAGAGTTGTTTTATCAGGAAGGCGCCCGCTCCAGCGGGATCGACGCCGTGGTCAAACGGGCTGGTGTCAACAAGATGAGCCTGTATCGACAGTTTGAATCCAAAGATGATTTACTCAAGCAGTATTTGCAGCGGCGCGACGAAAAATTCCTGGCCTACCTGCATGCCAGCCTGGATAAACATCCAGGTCAGCCGCGGCGGCAACTGGAACAGTTTTTTACCGATCTGGCTGCGCGCACGGCGACACCGGGCTATCGCGGCTGCCCGTTTGTGAATATCGCTGCGGAATTTCCGGATACCGAACACTTTGCCCGGCAAATGGTGGCGGGTAACAAGGCGCGCTTGTTGGCCGCTTTGACAGAACTGGCGCATGCCGCCGGAGCGAGCGATGCGCCCGGCCTGGCCGCCGGGCTGGCGCTGCTGATTGAAGGTGCTTATACCGCCAGCCAGACTTATGCTCCGGGCAACAGCCTGTTGCCCGCTTTGCCGCTGGTGGCAAAGATCCTGCTGGATGCCGCGTTGCCCGCGAACACCTGAGAGCGGAGTTCGCGAATTACGGCATGCTGCTTACTTGGGTTCGACGTGGTCTTTGAGCAAACGACCCAGCAGCGATGGTTTGGCTTCTTTGCCATCATCGGTTTTGCCTTCGGACGATGCTTTGCCAAAACGGTCGGGCGAGCCCTTCTTGCGCATGGATTCTTTGAGGCGCACAGCGGCGAGGCGCTGCAGGTCAAAATGGTTGATCGGCATGGTGGTTTCCTGATTCAGATCACAAAGATCAATATATGAAATAGCTGCCGCCAAGAGCGCTCTGACGTTCACTCATGGCAACGTCAGCGGTTTTTGCGGCAGTCCAGAGAGGCTCGATCCGATGCCGGTTGATCGACAAAAGTCCTGTCAAATCAGCAGGATCGGCCAGAAAAGTGCGGGCGGGGCCTGCTTGGTCAGGGCGAATGATACGGGTACAGGGCGCCGGGCTGTCAACCGGCACCTCTGAATGGCAGGAAACCGCCCGCAGCCAGGCGCGCTATTCCGGTCGGGTTTTAACTAAAACTGGCGTGTACCAGACGACCCACTTCGGCCAGCGTGGATTGCTCGCGTTCGGTTGGCGTGACCTTGTTGCCGTGGATATACGCCGTGACCAGAATCGGCGCCCGCTGTGGTGGCCAGATAATGGCGATATCGTTGGTTGCCGCACCGGCATTGCCCGAGCCCGTCTTGTCGCCGATCTGCCAGTCCGCCGGTAAACCGGCCTTGATTTTGGCGGTGCCGGTGGTATTGCCGCGCAGCCAGGTGGCCAGTTGCTGGCGCGAAGCGGCCGACAAAATATCATTGCCCAACAAAATGCGTTGCATGGTGGCCAGCATCGCGGCTGGCGTAGTGGTATCGCGTGGATCGCCCGGAATACAAGTATTCAGCGACGGCTCATTGCGGTCCAGCCGGGTAACGGCATCCCCGTGAGCGCGTAAAAACGCGGTCAGTTGCGCCGGGCCGCCAACCATATCCAGCAGCAGATTGGCGGCGGTGTTGTCACTGTATTGCACTGCGGCGGCACACAGTGCGCCGACACTCAATTGGCCTTGCGCCAGATGCTCCCGGGCAATCGGTGCGTATTCCTGCAAGTCCGCCTTGCTGTATTTAACGGGCTGTTCCAGTTGCGTCTGGTGGGCGTCCACCCGCGCCAGGATCGCCGTTGCCAGCAAAAACTTGAAGGTACTGCACATGGGGAAACGCTCATCTGCCCGATGCGCAATGCGCTGACCCGTGCCGGTATCCAGTGCCAGCACGCCAAGACGACCACCGACGCGGTTTTCCAGTTCTTGCAAGCGGGCCGAAGCCGTGGCGACGGGGCTAGCGTTGGTGGCTGCGTTGGCGGGCAAACGAGCGAAGGCAAACAAGGCCGCTGCGCCGGTCAGCAATTGACGGCGAGATAGGTAAGACATGAGGTGATTCATTCCGCGAGAGGGCAGGCGCGACGCCCGCCAGCTATTGAAGGAGAAGCCGAACGCGGAAAGTATAGACAAACACCAGCCCGACGTGATGTGAGTGAGTCGGCAAAATACACAAAATGGCCTGAATGGGGCAGAACAAGGTGGCCTCGCAGTCTGAGCGAGGCCAGTGTTCTAGATCAGGCAGAAGTATTAACCAGCGTGCCCGCTGTGGATGTCGCTGCCGATGCCGTCGTAATGGACGGGGTAGCGGCAGCCTGAGTCGCCGTGTTCTGCTGGGCGGCGATTTCTTGCTGGATGGTCTGGATCTGCAACTCGATGGACTGCACCTGCGCGGCGCCTGCCGGAGTGCTGGCGTTGGCTTCGGCGGTGGCCAGTTGTTTCTCCAGCGCTGCCAGTTGTTGCTGCAAGCTGGTGCTGGAACTGCTGCTGGTGCTTTGCGTGGTGCTGCCAATGGCCGAGGTGGACGAAACTGCGCTGACTGAAGTAACCATGTTCTTATCCTCTAGATATAAGAACCATTCATTCATCCGCTCTGACTAGCTGCATTTGCTGGCGCGGGCTCCCGGAAAAGCGGCAGGAATGGTTCAACACATAAAAAAGCGTGGCCGGTCAGCGCGCGTGCGTGCGCTAACCTCTTGATGGTTAGAGCATATGCCCCACAAATAGTGAAGTCACCGAGAGATACACGCCCGATACAAAAATCCTGCTTTGGCTGGGCGGATCGCGCGCTCTGGCCATACTTGTCATGAAAGCGTCACGGCTGCCCGAGCGCGGACTGGCTATGCTGTTTCCAGTTCAATTAGCGCGCTACCGTGACTCCACTCAACGACCTTCTTCCCGAGCTGGCCCAACTGGAACGTCTTATCAAGATGGGCCAGGGGCGACTCACTGTGCGTACTGTCGCCGAGGTCAATGTGGCGCAGTACTGCTTGCCCATCATGGTGCTGACGCTGGGTAGTTCGGCGCCCGATGCGCCGCTGGTGGGCTTCTTTGGTGGCGTACACGGACTGGAACGCATCGGTACCCAGGTGGTGCTCACTTTTCTACACAGCCTGCTGACTCGGCTGCATTGGGACCCAGTACTGGAACATCAGCTAAGCCGGGTCCGCTTGTTGTTCATGCCGCTGGTAAATCCGGGGGGCATGCTCAAGCGACGTCGTTCCAATCCTGCCGGGGTTGATCTGATGCGCAACGCGCCACTTGATGCGATCGACCCGGTGCCCTGGTTGCTGGGGGGGCATCGTATTGGCAGTTGGCTGCCGTGGTATCGCGGGGCACATGGCCAATGGATGCAGCCAGAAAGCGAAGCGCTCTGTGCGGTGGTCGAACAGGAAATCCAGCAGCGCAGCCAGGTCTTGATGCTCGATTGCCACTCCGGTTTTGGCATGCATGACCGCATCTGGTTTCCGCTGGCGGGCAGCCGTCGCCCCATTGAATCGGTGGGGGAGATTTACACCCTCAAAACGCTGTTCGACCAGGCGTATCCGCATCATCGTTATGTATTTGAACCGCAGAGTCACCAGTACCTCACGCATGGCGATTTGTGGGATCACCTCTATCTGCAAGCGCGGGAGCGCAATCCGGACCAGCTGTTTTTACCGCTCACGCTGGAAATGGGTTCGTGGAAATGGGTGCGCAAAAATCCGCGGCAGTTGTTTTCGCGTCTTGGCGCGTTCAACCCGGTGGCGCCGCATCGCCAGCAGCGGGTGATGCGCACGCATCTGGCGTTTATGGAATTCCTCACTCGGCTGGCTGGCAGCGAAGAGCGCTGGCTGGCGGGCGATCAGCGCAGCGCGCGCCACCGGCGTGAAGCCATGAACCTGTGGTATCGCAATGGCACTTGATCCAGCCCACTTGCCAGCGCCAGACAACGCCCGGCCATGGGTGCTATTGCGCGGGCTCGGGCGTGAAGCACGGCACTGGGGCGAGTTTCCGCAGCGATTGCAGCTGGCGCTGGGCGATGTGCCGGTGCTTACGCCAGATCTGCCGGGTAATGGCTATTTATGGCAAGAAAACGCTGGTGTGACCGTCGCCGAACAATGCGAGCACTTGCGTGGACAGTTGGCTCCAGTGCTGGCCGAAGGCCCGGTGAACGTGCTGGCATTGTCGCTGGGCGGCATGGTGGCGCTGGATTGGGCTAGCCGCTATCCGGCTGAAGTGGCGCGACTGGTATTGGTGAACACCAGTCTGTCGGCGCTGGCACCATTCTGGCGCCGTTTGCGCTGGCAAAGTTATCCCGCATTGTTGGGGCTGCTTGGGCAGAAAACAGCCCTGCGCGAACAAGGCATTCTGGCTTTGACCAGCAACCTGCCAGCGCGACGCTCGCAAGTGCTGGCCGACTGGGTCGCGTGGCAAACCGCACATCCGGTCTCTGTCGCCAACCTGTTGCGTCAGTTACTGGCCGCAGCGCGTTTTCAGGCGCCCAAAGTTTGGCCGCGCTGCCCGGCGCTGGTGGTGACCAGCGCACAGGACCGGCTGGTTGATCCCTACTGTTCGGCGCAACTGGCGCAGGCCACCGGTTGGCCACTGCAGATCAATGCTCACGCCGGGCATGACTTGCCGCTGGACGACGCGCTGTGGCTCGCGCAGGCGGTGGTGTTGTGGCAGGGCATGCAGACCAGGTCGCTTGCCTGAGGTGAAAACGGGCCGCCAACCGACCAACGCCTGTAAGAAATCTGCTGAACAAACTGTTATCGTAATCAGCATTTAATAATTTCCTGATACAAATTGCGCATTCCTGTCCCGTAAGGGTTGCCCGATGCCAGCGCAATTTAATGCCTCACGTGGTTCATTGCCGCGTTTTCGCCAGCCTTCAGCTGCCGATTTGTGCGTCGTCGCGACCGCAATTACTTCAGAAGAAACCAATCAAGCCGTGCTGGATGTCTTCAACGACCAGCGCGAACTGATCAGCTTGCCGGTGGTGGAAAACGGCCGCCCGATCGGGCTGATCAACCGCAATATTTTTATGTCGCAAATGTCCAAGCCGTTTCATCGCGAGCTGTACGGCAAAAAAAGCTGCATTGCTTTTATGGACAAAGAACCGCTGATTGCTGAAGCCAACCTGGGCATCGAAAGCCTGACTTTTCGCGCCGTTGAGTATGGCGAAAAAGCACTGGCCGACGGCTTCATCATTACCCGTGATGGTCAATACGCGGGCGTGGGCCACGGCTTGCAGTTGATGCGCGTGGTGGCCGACATGCAGGCGGAGAAAAACCGCCAGATCATGCACAGCATTGATTACGCCAGTGTGATCCAGCGTGCGACCTTGCAAGTGTCGCGGGCCGCGCTGGCCGAAACGCTGACCGATGCCAGCCTGGTGTGGGAGCCGCGCGATGTGGTGGGTGGCGACTTCTATCACTTTGCCCGCTTTGCCGATGGCTGGTTTGCAGCGATTGCTGACTGTACCGGCCACGGCGTGCCCGGCGCCTTCATGACGCTGATTTCGTCGTCCATGCTGGCTCAGGCGATTGAGCGCAACAACCCGCGTGATCCGGCCCACTTAATGGGGCTGGTAAGCCGGGGCATTAAACAGATGCTGGGGCAGACGGCAGAACGCAGCGAACTGGCTGAATCCAATGACGGGCTGGATGCGGCCTTTATGTGGTTCGATAACGCCACGCAAACGCTGACCTTTGCCGGCGCCCGCACCGCGTTGTATCTGCTTTACCCAGACGCTCCGCAAATTGAAATGATCGAGGGTGATCGGGCTGGCGTGGGTTATGTGGACAGCAATGCGGACCACCAGTGGACCAACCGCGTGCTGCCACTGACGCCGAACACCTTGTTGTTTGTGACCACCGACGGTCTGGTAGACCAGATTGGCGGGCGCAAGCAAATTGCCTTTGGCAAACGGCGTATCCGCGACGCTATCGTGGCGCGACGCCATCAGAGTACAACGCAGATTACCGACGATTTGCTGATCGAACTGGCCAACTGGCAAGTGGACGAAACGCGCCGCGATGACCTGACCTGCTTATGTGTGCGCATCGGTGGCACCCAACCATGACTGAACTGAACATGTATATGAGTACGTTGCCGGAGCACGACATGATTTATCAGCAATACCGCGACTTTTGTGATGCCGCGCGGCAGCGCCATGTGATTTTTTATTACGTAGGCTATTTTTCGCAGCACATTATCGGTGCCATGGCAGATGCGCTCAAGCTGCGACTGGAAGTCAGCGGAATGGCTGGCCCAACGCGGCGCAAACTGTTCTCGTCTTTTGTCGAGATGTCGCAAAACATCATCCATTATTCGGCCGACGCGTTGACGCCGATTGATCTGGATAACCACGAAGTACGCCATGGATCGGTGTGCATCGGCATTCAGGATGATCACTACTACCTGCTGTGCGCCAACCCGATCAAAGCCGATTCAGCCGAAGCACTGCGCCAGCGGATCGAGCCATTGCGCTCGATGACGCTGGAAGAAATCAAGCAAGCCTACAAAGAAGCACTGCGCTCGGATGCGCCCGAAGACAGCAAAGGCGCTGGCGTGGGCTTTCTGACCATGGCGCGTGACGCTAGCGTGCCACTGGAATTTGAATTTGTGCCGATGCCGCACGAGCCGGATCTGTGCATGTTTTATATCAAAGCCATTATCTGACCGACCAGAACACCAGGACTTATCATGGACAACCTGTTTATCGCCGCCACGCCGACCTCGCCTGAGGTCGATTTCCGTTTTAGCCAACACGTGCTGTCGCTCAAAGGCGAGTCCTATCCGGAAAACGCGGCCGCCTTTTATGGCGAAATCATTGCCAACGTGCGCACGTATCTCGCGGGCTGCCAGCAGGCCAATATCGAGGTCAACGTGGCACTGGCCTACTTCAATAGCTCCAGCACCAAAGTGTTGTTCAATCTGTTCGATGCCTTCAATCAGGCCGCGCTGATGGGCAATCACGTCACCCTGAACTGGTATCACGACGAAGACGACGACACCATTCTGGAGTTCGGTCAGGAATTGCAGGATGACTTTGGCGCGCTGGATTTTCACGATCACGCACTGAGCGGCGTTTGAAGCCGACACATGCCTGGTACTGATCCTGATCTGTTTGACCTGGAACACGCTGCGCTGGCCGAGGCGAGCGTGGTGTATGACGACGTGCATGCGCCGGCGGGCATCCAGCGGCTGGCGCTGGGTGAGTTGATCGGGCATTACGAGCGCTTGTTGCGTGAAACGCGGCGGCTGATTCAGCGCAGCGACCGGCAAGAGCGCGAAATGAATGTGCTTAACCAGCGGCTGCAAACGCTGGCCATCAACCTGGATTACCGCGCCCGCCACGACACGCTCACTGGCGTGCTCAATCGTGGTGCGGTGATCGAACTGTGCAACGACACACTGCTGCACAGCGATATCGCGCTGGTGGTGCTGGACCTGGACCACTTCAAACGCATCAACGATACCTTCGGCCATCCGGCGGGCGATGCGGTGCTGTGCGCGGTGGTGGAGCAACTGCAGTCGGTGGTGGGTGAGATCGGGCAGATTGGTCGGGTCGGCGGTGAGGAATTCACCGTCATGTTGCCTGGGCTGCTGCTGGACGATGCCATGCAACTGGCGGAGTACATGCGTGCTGCCGTGGCAACGCACGTTTTTCCATCTCCGATCGAACGGGCGATGACTGCCAGCTTTGGCGTGAGCTGGAGTGCCGCGGGCACTCCATTTGAAAGTGCCTACAGCCGCGCTGACGAGGCGCTATATGTGGCCAAGCGCAATGGCCGCAACCAGGTTGTGCGCGCCCGCTGATTGTTGTTTTTCCTTTCCGACTCAACTCGCCCTGCGCGCTGACTTTTCCCCAAGAAACAAGTACTTGTCCAATTGCCGCATCCATATGCGGCTTTCTTACGTATATCCATTGAAACGGCGCTGAGCGGTCATTGCCGTTGCGGCATGCTATTTGTCATGTTTTATTGGAAATTTATGGTTGTACGTAAAAATAAAGTGTTTGTCTTACATTTTTAATGTGACTAAATAAGCTTTTGATTATGCTAATAATGAGTCCAATCTATTGTATGTATTGATATTTTTGATTATCATTCGGCCGTGTTTTATGAGAATTTGTATCGCCAGTTTGAAATAATCTAACAGATATAGACAGGAATCAGGTTGGTTAATGAGTTGCCCTAATGCCGTAACCTCCCTGTCGAGCATAAGCTGGCGTACTGCAAGACGCTCTGTCCTGCCGTTGTCTCTTGTTTTACTTACGGCTGCGCCCCTTGCGTTGGCCGCTTCTTCTGCCAGCGAAGACCTGCGCTACCGCGAAGCAATCGAAAACGCCCGCAACAGCAAACTGGATGACGCCGCTCAGTCCTTGCAGGATTTGCTGGCCGCACACCCCACTGAATTGCGTTATCGCCATGATCTGGTTGCGGTTTATGCCTGGCAGGGTAGTTATGCCCAGGCAGTCGCGCTGGCGCGTGGTTTGAGTCTGGACACCACCCCGCTGTACGTTCTGCAAGCGTGGGCTGACGCCGAAAAGAACACGCAAAACCTGGATCAGGCCCAAGCCATCTACCAAGCCATTGACCGGCGCGAGCCAGTACGGCTGGCGATTCAGATTTCGTTGGCGCAGCTGGATATCCTGCGTGACAAGGCTCCGCAAGCGCTGGCCCGGCTGCAAGCGGTCGATGCCGACAAACTCAATCCAGCTGACCGTATTGCCTTGCAGGAAATGCTGATCCGCACCTGGCTGGCTTTGCAGGATTACCCCGAAGCGATCAAGCAGAGCGACGAGTTGCTGGCGATTGCCCCCGCCAACCGCACCGCGCTGGAGGCGAAATTTGTCTCCAACCTGCGCATGGATGCGCCACGTCTGGCACTGGCCACCAGTTTGACGCTCACTCCGGCTGATCGCGCAGCGGCCAAAACTGCCGCCATTTCACGGGAAATCCGCTGGGGTCGGGCCGAGGCCGATAACTCGCGGGCATCGTCGCCCACCCGTTGGGTGACCACTGACGCTGCCATCAATTCCGCCCAACAACATATCGATGAACTAAGCCGCAACGAGCCAGCCGGATCGGATGCTCTGTTGCGTCAGCAATACGATCTGCTGGTGGTGCTGGTTGATCGCCGCCGCAACCGCGAGGCGGTTGATCTGTACCGCATGCTGCAACTGCAGGGCGCGGCTATCCCGGCGTGGTTGAAAATACCGGCCGCCAGCGCTTACCTGGCGCTACGGCAGCCAGACATGGCCATCAAACTGTATGAACAAGCCTTTGCCGCCAAGGTGGGCGACTTTGATGCGCATGTGAATTATGTTTACGCGCTACTTGAAGCCGAGCACGCCGAGGCCGCCATCGCCGCGGCGGATCAACTGGTGGCCGACACCCCGGAATGGCGCAACAACGCGTATCCGGCGCTGCGCGTGGAAAACCAGAATTATCCGGCAGCGCAACTGCTGGCGGCGCAGGTGCGGGCGTTTACCGAGCAACTGGCCGATGCCCAACGGCGGGTGGATGACCTGCACCGACGCGCACCGGGCAATGAAGACATCGCCGCTGCCCAAGCTGACATTGACCGATTGCGTGGCTGGCCTCGTCGCGCGCTGACGCAACTGAACCGGCTGCATACGCTTAGCCCGGATTACATTTGGGTGATTCCGCCCACGTTTGACGCCCATATGGATACGGCGGACTTTGCCGCCGCCGCGACTGATCTCGCGCGAGCCCAACTGGAAATGCCTGACGACAGCGTCACCCAGCGGATGGAACGCAACTGGCAGGATCATCTGCGCCCGCAAACCGTGACGACGCTGGCATTCGGGCGCAGCGGTGGCGGCAAGGAAGGGCTGGCTGGCAACGGTGATGTCCACGATCTGATGTTTGACAGCCGCGTTTACAGCAGTCCGTTCGCCGACAACTGGCGCGCCTATGCTCGCGCTGGCTGGCAACAAAGCACCAGCAATGTAGAAAACCTGCTGCGGCGCGTGGGCGGTGCTGGCCTGGAATATCGCTCACCCGATTGGTCCGGCGAAACCGAACTGGATGGTGCCAATGGCTCGTCTGGCACAGCCGGTGGGCATGTCGCGGTGAGCTATCACCCTAGCGACTTCTGGACCGTCGACTTGGGCTACGCGCACGACGGTGATGACACACCGCTGCGCGCTTTTGCCGACGGCGTGCATACCGACTTCACCAACACGGCGTTGCGCTATCGCTGGAGTGAATCGCGCGAAGTGGGGCTGGTGCTGTCGCATGGTCACTTCTCTGACGACAACACCCGGCTGGGCTGGGGTGTTTACGGCGTACAGCGGGCCGTCACCCAACCGTATTACCAGATGGATGTGCGGCTGGATGTCGGCGGCATGCATAACGACTTGCCTGCTACGGCCGCCAACTATTTCAACCCGTCCAGCCAGCAAGCCGGCGTGGTTTCGGTGATCAACCACTGGGTGCAATGGCGTCAGTACGAACGCCAGTTGAGCCACCGTCTCACGCTCAGCGCCGGAGAAAACTGGCAGCGCAGCTATGGCGCAGCCACCGTCGGCGGCGCTGCGTATGAACTCGAATATCAACTGAACGCCTTGCTGGACTGGCGGATCGGGACGGGCATTAACCGTGCGTACTACGACGGCAATGGCGAAACCGATTACTCCGTGCACGCCACGCTAGACTGGAAATTCTGATGAAGCACTCTCTGGCAGCGATCTTTCGCTCTGCTCTGGCCGCCGCACAAGGCCTGGTCAACTTGCCGCTACGGTTAGCGTCTGCGTTGGCGCTGGCTTTGACGTTGCTGCTGGCCTTGCCGCTGGCCCGCGCCGAAACCGCCACCTGGCCTGCCGACAGCTTTGAAGTGCTGTGTTATCACGAAGTGCGTGACGACGTGTGGGTGCTGCCTGATCCGTACGCCATCAGCACGCGACGGCTGGTGCAGCATTTTGAGTGGCTGCGTGAGAATGGTTACACCGTCATCAGCGTGGACGACATACTGGCGGCCCGCGCGGGCACCAAACCACTGCCACCCAAAGCCGTGTTGCTGACCTTCGATGACGGCTACAAGAGTTTTTATACCCACGTTTTTCCGCTGCTCAAAGAGTTTAACTACCACGCGGTGCAAGGGGTCGTCGGGCACTGGATTGACGCTGCCGACGGTGCCGACATTACCGCCGAATCGCGCAATTACAGCCGCGAAGACATCATGACCTGGGCTGAGGTCAAAGAGTTGTCTGACTCTGGCCTGGTCGAGATTGCCTCACACAGCTACAACGAGCACCACGGCATTCAGGCCAATCCGCAAGGTAATCAACTGCCGGCGTTGATTACGCATATTTACGACGCCACCACCGGCAAATATGAAACCGACGCGCAATATCTGGCGCGGGTGCAGCTGGACCTGAAAAAGAACGCAGAAGTTATCGCGCAGCACACCGGCAAAGCCCCGCGTGTGATGGTGTGGCCGTATGGACGCTACAACCAGGCGACAATTGAGGCGGCCAAAGCGGCGGGCATGCCGATCACGCTGACGCTGGATGACGGACCAAATGGCCCGGATATTCCGCTGGACCGCCTGCGCCGCGTGCTGATTACCCATTCCGATGGCGAAAGCGTGAAAGCGCTGGATGCCGCCATGCGCCCGTCGCCCGCCAAACCCATCCGCGTCATGCATGTGGATCTGGACTACGTCTACGACCCGGACCCCAAGCAGCAAGAACTGAACTTGGGCAAATTGCTGGATCGGGTCAAAGCCAGCGGTGCCAACACCGTTTTCCTGCAAGCATATGCCGACCCCAGTGGCGCCGGCGCCGCAACGGCGCTGTATTTCCCTAACCGCCATCTGCCCATGCGCGCTGATTTGTTTTCTCGCGCGGCTTGGCAACTTCAGACGCGCGCCGGGGTAAAGGTTTACGCCTGGATGCCGCTCAGTGCCTACGTCTTGCCAGAAACCGACCCGCTGGCAGGAAAACTGGTGACCGCCACCACGGCCAAAGGGGCGCAGGCTTATCACCGGCTCTCGCCATTTGACCCGGCGGTGCGCCAGTTGATTGGCGAAATCTATGACGATCTGGCCACCCATGCGGTGTTCCAGGGCGTGCTGTTCCATGACGACGCCACGCTCACCGACTTTGAAGATGACAGCCCGGCTGCCCGTGCGGTTTATCAATCTTGGGGTTTGCCCGGCAGTGTGGATGAAATCCGCAAAGACCCGGCGGCGATGCAACGCTGGACTGCGCTCAAGACCAGTTATCTGACGGATTTCTCGCTGCAACTGGCAGACCGGGTTCGCCACTGGCAACCCAATCTGAAAACCGCGCGCAATATGTACGCCCGCGTCGTCCTGCAGCCCGAAGCCCAAGCCTGGTTTGCCCAGTCGCTACCGGATTTCCTCGCCCATTACGACTACACCGCCATTATGGCGATGCCGTATATGGAAGGCGCAGCGCAGCCATTGCCATGGTTGAGCACGCTGGCCAAAACCGTGGCGGTTATTCCCGGCGCGCTGGACAAGACGGTGTTCGAGTTGCAGGCGGTGGACTGGAAAACCAGCAAGCCGGTGACCGGGCACGAACTGGCAATGCAGATGGACACCCTGATGGACGCCGGTGTCCGCAGCTATGGTTATTACCCGGATGATTTTGTCAAAGACCAACCCAAGCTGGATGAACTGGTCGAGCGTTTCTCGCTGCGCAGCTTTCCATATCGGGGCAGCAAGTGAATACGCTTTCATCACTCAGCACCGTGTTGCTGCAATTTGCCTTTTTCTATCCACTCACGATGGCGTGGATGTGGATGATTGGCGCGGTGCATTACTACTGGCGCTTTGAACGCCGTACCGCCAGCCTGGCGATTCCGCCCATCCTGGATAACTACCCTGGCGTATCGCTGGTGGTGCCGATGCACAACGAAAGTGCTAACGCGCGCGAAACCATCGCCCAGTTGATGTGCCAGCGTTATCCATTGTTTGAAGTCATTGCCGTCAACGATGGCAGCCGCGATGACACCGGCGAAATCCTCGATGAACTGGCGCTGGAATACCCACGTTTGCGGGTGATTCACCTGGCCACCAATCAGGGCAAGGCGATGGGGCTGAACACCGCAGCCCTGATTGCCAGATATGAATTCCTGATCTGCATTGATGGCGATGCGTTGCTGGATGAATACGCCGCCGCCTGGTTCATGCAGCACTTTGTCCACGGCCCGCGCCTGGGCGCCGTTACCGGCAACCCGCGCATCCGCAATCGCTCCACCTTGCTGGGCAAACTGCAGGTGGGCGAGTTCTCGTCGATTATCGGCATGATCAAACGGGCGCAGCGCACCTACGGGCGCATCTTCACCATCTCTGGCGTGGTTAGCGCGTTTCGCCGTGCAGCATTGCATGACGTGGGCTACTGGAGCCCGGAGATGCTGACCGAAGACATCGATATCAGCTGGAAACTGCAGATCGCCCACTGGGACATCCGCTACGAACCCAAGGCCCGTTGCTGGATTCTGATGCCCGAAACGCTGATGGGTTTGTGGAAGCAGCGGCTGCGCTGGGCCATGGGTGGGGTGCAGGTGCTGGCCAAGTATTTGCCGTCGCTGCTGTTCTGGCGCAAACGCCGGATGTGGGCGATTTACCTGGAATTCCTGCTGAGTGTGGCATGGGCTTACATCATGGGTGGCGTCATGGTGCTGTGGCTGCTCGGCCAGTTTTTGCCGTTGCCAGAACCGTTGTATATCCAGACTTTGCTGCCCGGCTGGAACGGCGTAGTGATCGGTGCGACCTGTTTGTTGCAGATTGCTGTCGCGCTGCGGCTGGACGCGCGTTACGACGAAGGGTTGGGGCGTTCGTATTACTGGATGGTCTGGTATCCGCTGGCGTACTGGTTGCTCAACATGCTGACCACCATCTGGGCCGTGCCCAAAACCCTGATGCGCAAACGCAATGCCCGCGCTGTCTGGGTGAGCCCGGATCGAGGCATTCAGCAAACCGTGCAAACGCCGCATCCGCCGGTGCATGAACACCATGTGAGTACCAAATCATGATGACGCAACCGCCGCTGCCATCGACGCATCTGATTATTGAACGACCCGACTGGCAAACCCGCCGTCAGCGCGTGGTTTATGGCTCGCTAACGGCCATGGGCTGGGCGCTGTGGGGATTTTTGTGGCTGCCACTGCTGACCGCAGTCGGCTGGCTGGGTGAAGCCTTCTTTGCCTGGCATCACATGGTGCAACTGGACGGATTCTCGGCTTTTCGCCATCTGGCCGCGTCTTATAGCGGCGCGCTGGTAGTGCTGGGCGGGATCTTCGTCGGCTGGGCCTCGTATAACTATCTGCGCTTTCGCGGCTACGACCGCCGCCGTCCACGCCCCACGGTAACCGACCACGATCTGGCTGACGCTTACCATGTGCCCGAAAGCGATGTTGCCCGCTGGCACGCGAGTCGACGGCTGGTGGTGTGGCATGACGAACACGGGCAGGTGGTGCGCGTGCAAACTGATCCGCCGCCACAGCACGAGATCGTGCCGGAGCCGGCGCCGGTGGTCTGAATTAGATACGACACGCTTTCAAAATGGTGGCCAGCTACTGGCGATCAATGTGTTTCTTGCTGTTCCGGTAGCGCCGCCATTGCCAGATGATCACCACTCCGGCGATCGGAATCAGGAACAGCAAAAACTCGAATGACCCGTCACCGCCGTCGGGAGAGAAGCCGAATATTTTTTCGATAAAGTCCATTGTTGCTCCTCATCGCCCGAGGCAGCCGTAGCGGCCCACCCGGCTTTGCCGCGAAACAGGTTGGCACCCATGTTATTCGAGCTCATTGGACTGGCCCGTCGCACCGGCGAGACCCGAATGGCTTTGGCTGATTTTTCTGGCGAGCACTTCTGCACTGGTCTGCAACGCGATCTGGGTCCACTGCCGCGCTTGTTCGGCGTTGACGCCAGCCACGGTATCCAGGGTAGCCAGTGCCTCCAGCACCTGGATCACCGGGGAACGGGGCGGGATACGGATGATCTTGCCGCCCACGATGATGAGCCCACCGCCGTCTTCAACCACACCCGCCAGAATTTGCGCGACCAGATCCGGCAAGCGTGGGCAAACAATTTCTTTGGTTTGAACCAGATTGAAAAACAGCTCCTGCACGCCGGTACGCGTGTCGGTCCAGAGCACGGCAAAATCTTCGACGCCTGCGGCCAGACCGAAGTACTCGCCAATGAAGGTGACATTGGGGTCGCCGTGCACTGCGGGTGCATCAACGGCTGGGTCCCAGGAGCGGTCGGTTACGTCGACAAACCAGGAAAAATCGCTGGCGTTGTTCCATGATCCGGCCAGTTGCACTTTGATCAGGTGCTTCCCGAACTCCTCGCCAAATACGTAGAACGCGCAGCCCACCACGCCCGTTCGCGTGCAGGCAATTTGGGGGTGAAAACAGTGGCTGCTTCCATAACTGACGTTAGGCAGTAAGGGCTGACCGGAAGGGTCTCCCTCCCACGTCACCCCGTTGTTGAGCGAGCGCCGGTAATAGATGCGGCTGTAGCCCTCGCGCATGTCAGCCCACGCCACCACCAGCACGCCTTGCGTGGTCACGCAGTCGGTTACCAGGGTAATGACGCGGAATTTGCCGAATTCGAAGTGGGGCCAGTCATCAGTAATCGGCAAATTGCCGCGCAGGCTTTTGATCCCGGAAACAACGGTAGTCGCCGCTTCGAAGGTTTCTCCGCCATCAAGGGAGCGGATATGCTGGATTTCATCCGAGCCATCGTTATGCCAAAGAATATGCAGCGTGCCGTCGGGCGCTACGGTTAATTCGGGCGAAAAGGAGAACGAAACCAGGGCACTGCCCGGTGCGTCAGAGCCTCTGCCTTTCCAGCTTTGCCCGCCATCCGTTGAGCGGGCAAAGCGTAGCGGCGATGAAGCGCCCCAGGCGACGTAAACGTTCCCGCGGTGAGGGCTGCCTGGCTGGTTGTCGCAAACCACCCATTGCTTGTCATCCGAAGTGTCGCTGGTTAGCTGTATGGGTTCTTGCCAGGTGACTCCGCCATCCTGCGAGCGGTAAACCACCATGCCCAGACCGGTCAGGTCGCCTGCTCCGGTCGTTCCGGTATTGAAGTGATCGGGTTCTCCCACCAGGAACGCATTGCCGGAACCGTCAAACGTGACGGTAGGGTCGGTCATTACATCCCAGCCGGGTTTAAGCGGAAGTTGGGATTCGGCCCAGGTCTCACCGCTATCAAAGCTGTAAATGACGCCGAGACGAAAGCGGTAAGTGGCGGGGTCGATAAATTTTTTCGAGGCGCCGACCAGATTGGCCGGGTTTTTCGGATTGATGGCAATGCACGATTCACTGCGTTGATTCTGCGGGCTGCTGCTGGTGGCTTGCTGGTTTGCGCCAGGATACAAACCTGCGACCACGCTACAGATGCTGAACTGATGCAGCAGCGGGACGAAATCGCGAACACCATCAAAGACATGGGTAGTCATGCTCTGGCTTCCTTGCGAGGCGTGGGCAGGGTGGTGAGTCCTGACCCGCAATCTGTGGCAAGTGGTTGCCTGTTCGCTCATGAAACGCAACGGTGATCGTGTTTGAGGAGGTCTCAGGCCTGATTACAGATACGCACCGGATGGATGTCTGCCTAGCATAGGCTTCATGCGCCGACGGAATGCCGTTGGCGTACCGAGTGGGCGATAGGTGGCTTCGTTTGCAGTCAGCAAAAAACAACTGAAATGTCAGTGTTTGCTGTGCCTTTTACACAGCTTGGTCAGTGGTCATGGCGCAATCCTGTTTTCGCCGGTCAGGTCAGCGTGCGGACAACGCTGCCAGACCGGTCGATCCTGCATAAAGGGTTACTTCGTCGATTTGGTCATGCCTGCATACAGCGTATCCACGTTGTAGCGGAACATGGCCTCATACGTTGCTGCGGGGCCGGTTTTGGGCGACAACGCCTCTACATACAACTCGCCACCAGGTTGCGCACCTGTGGATGACGCAATCTGCCGCACCAGCCGCGGATCATTGGAGTTCTCAAAGAAATACGCCGCCACGTTCTCGCGTTTGATCTGGGTAATCAGCCGGGCGACATCGGCTGCGGCGGGCTCGGCCTCGGTTGATATCCCCACAGGCGACAAAAACGTGACGGCGTATGCCGCACCAAAATAACCAAAGGCATCATGGCCGGTCAGCACTTTGCGCCGGGCTTTGGGAATGCTGGCAAATTTTGCCTTGGCGTATTGATCCAGCGCTTGCAGTTTGCCGATGTAGGCCTCGCCATTTCTGGCAAATTCGGCGGCGTCTTGCGGGTCGGTGGCGGACAGCGTTTTAATCACATTGCGGGTGTAGATCACGCCATTGCTGATGTCGTTCCAGGCGTGCGGGTCAGTGATCACTTTGCCATCGTCTTCCATCTTGCGCGTATGAATACCCGTGCTCGCCACAGTAATACTGCCTTTGTAGCCAGACACCTTGATGAGCCGGGTCATCCAGCCTTCCAGACCCAAGCCGCTCACAAATACGGCATCGGCATTTTTCAGCGCGGTAGCATCTTGCGGCGTGGGCTCATACACATGCGGGTCACCATTCGGGCCGACCAGACTGGTGACATGCACATGATCGCCGCCGACGTTCTGCACGATATCTGCCAGTACGGTAAAGCTGGCCACCACATTCAGTTCTTTGGCTGCAGCGACTTGGGCCACGGTGGCTAGCGCCAGACCGGCTAGCCAGACTTGCTTGTTCATTGCAAAACTCCTTCCTGCCAATGGGAGGCACGCGCCGGGCGTCGTGCCGGGAAACGGTGAGGTGCGGGCTCGCAGTCTTGTGCTGCGTTTTTTTGGGGATATTTCGACAAAATGCAACATTATTGCATTTCGTCGAAAGCGTAGAATAAGCCAAAATGCAACAATGTTGCAATTTGTGTATTGAAAATGAGCCGGGCGAGGATCACGCAGTGGTGTGCGGACTGTTTTTGCCTCGGCATTGCATACGGCAGCGGAAGATCAAACAGCTGATCGCACTGGCACTGGCACTGCCATGACAAATGGGTTCAAATAACGCCAGGACGGGTCACGACAATAGACCGCTCACGGTTATCGACATTCCGGTTTCATCACGTTCCAACCATCTCACTGACTACTTGGGATTCACCATGACGCAAGCTGTGCAAAACATTCCTCTGCAAAAAATCGACGGTTCCGCTGCCACCCTGAATGACTACGCAGGCAAGGTATTGCTGGTGGTGAATGTGGCCTCCAAGTGCGGTTTGACCGCGCAATATCAAGGTCTGGAACAGTTCTATCGCAGCCATCAGGCCAAGGGTCTGGAAGTGCTGGGATTTCCGGCCAACAACTTCAAAGGTCAGGAGCCTGGCACCAATGAAGAAATCGCCAGCTTTTGTTCCACCACCTATGACGTGACCTTTCCGCTGTTTGCCAAGATTTCGGTAGTGGGCGAAGACCAGCATCCGCTGTACCAGGCATTGATTGCGGCCCAGCCGGACGCGCTGGGGGAAGGCCCGTTCCGTGAGCGTTTGTCGGGCAAGGGCATTGATATCGCGCCGCAACCGCAAGTGTTGTGGAATTTCGAGAAATTCCTGGTGAACCGTAAAGGTGAAGTAGTCGGGCGTTTCTCGCCGGATGTCACCGCAGAAGACGCGCGCCTGGTCGCCGCAGTGGAGGCTGAACTGGCCAAGGCTTGATGACGGCGGCTCAGCCGCTCGTGATCGCATCAGAAAGCATCCTGTGGGGTGCTTTTTGTTTTTCCGCGAATGCACAGTTTTGCCACCATCGGGCGAACACCTGAGTAAGCCCGTTGATGAAGCAGACTATGATGTGCGACTGCTTATGGCGGTTTCAATCAGTAGATTTTGATCGGGAAAGGAAAGGGTATGGGAGAGAAAAAACGGCGTCTGGCCGCTGGTGGCACTGGAGTGGCGGAAGCAACATCACCCACTCAAGCCGTAGATCAACTGGTTGAAACCGGTATGCGTCTGCATCGCGAAGGCCGTTTGCCGGAGGCGCTGGCGACGTATCAGCGCGCACTGGAGCGCAATCCGCAACAGGCCGATGCCATGCATTACCAGGGTTTGGCGCTGGTTGCCATTGGCCAGCCGCAGATTGGCGTGAACCTGATGCAACGCTCGCTTGCCATGGCACCCGATAATCCAGGTTTTCATTACAACCTGGGACTGCATCTGCGTCGGGTTGATCCTGCTGCTGCGCTCAAGCATATGGCTCGCGCCAACGCGCTGGTGCCGGACGATCTGGAATACACGCTTGAATATGCTCGCTTGTTGTCGCATCAGGGCGATGATCGCACCGCGCTGGATGTACTGGCTGCCGGCAAACCCCATCATCCGGAAAGCGGAGCATTGGCGGAACGCCTGGTACAACTGGCTTATGCGCAAGACAGTCTCGAACTGGCCCGCAGTACCGCGCAGGAAATCTCCGCCCAACATCCTCAGTTTGAAGCGCGCTTTCGCGTCGGTTTCGCCTTGCCGCGCAAAGATCAGCCAGAACACGAAACCATCATGACGGATTCGCAGTGGCAGAACGTCACCCTGCAAGGCGCAGCGCTGGCTGATTTTATTGCCGAGCGCGATTTGCACGTGATTGATGATTTTCTGCCCGATGCAGCGGCCTGGCGTGAGCACGCGCTCAAGCAGGCGTTTCAGGCCAATCTGTATGAAGGTCAGAATTTCCCGGGCGTGCAAACGGATGGCCAGCCTTGTCAGGAAGTCATGGAGCGTATCGCCACCGTGCTGCAGCGCCCGGTGAAGTGGTCCTCGCCTGATAACGGCGCCTTCCGGGTGAGCGTGGCCAGTGCGCAGGCTCGCACGGACATCCATATCGACAACGAATCGCAGGGGCAGACGCACACTTATGCTGCCGTTCTGTATCTGAACCCGCCGGAGCAATGTCAGGGCGGCACCACGTTCTGGCAGCATCGCGCCACCGGTTGGGATCGGCGCCCGCCCGAGGCCGAGGTCAAAGCCGCCGGTTATGCGAGCTTTGCCGCTTTCCAGGAAAGCTGGAGCACTGGTGAAACGGTGCGCGCGTTTGACGAGCTGCAAGCCGAACGCGAAACCTGGCTGGCGCAAGCCGAAATCCCCATGCGCAGTAACCGGCTGGTGATTTATCGCGGCAATTACTATCACTCCATCAGCAACGTGTTTGGCAGCACTTTGCAAAATGGCCGACTGGCACAGCTGTTCTTTTTTGAGACGGTGGCCGACGCCAGCTCCGTGGTTTAACGCTCGATGCCGAGTGCAGCCATTTTCTTGTAGAGGGTAGCGCGGCCCAGCCCGAGGCGCCGCGCTGCCAGCACTGCCCGCCCGCCGCAGGCTTGCAGCGCTTCTTCAATCAGCCGTTTTTCAAAGGTGGCCATCGCTTGTTGATGGCTGGGTGCGTTGTCGACATGGCCACGTAATGCGCCCGCATCGACCAAGGCCGCCAGATCATCCACCCGCAATTCGGCGCGGTCGGACAGCATGATGGCGCGTTCCAGCACATTGCGCAGTTCACGCACATTGCCGGGCCAGTGGTAGTGGCGCAAAAATTCAATGGCTGCCGGGGCGATATGCCGCACGCCGCAAGTCATGGCCAGATCATTCAGCAAGGCATGGCACAGCGCGGGCAGGTCTTCCTGGCGTGAGCGCAACGGCGGCACCTCAATGGCCAGTACGTTGAGCCGGTAAAACAGATCCGCGCGGAACTCACCGGTTTCCACTCGCTGCGCCAGCCGGGCCGACGTAGCAGCGATAATGCGCACATCGGCGCGGATTACCTTGTTGGCGCCTAGCGGCTCAAACTCTTTGTCCTGCAGCACGCGCAACAACTTGCTTTGCAGGCTCAGTGGCAAGTCACCCATCTCATCCATAAACAACGTGCCGCCATCGGCCAGCTGGAATTTGCCGATGCGCCCTTTGCGATCCAGCCCGGTATAAGCGCCGGGCGCCGCACCAAACAGTTCGGCTTCCAGTAACGTTTCTGGAATGGCGGCCATATTGATGCTGACCAGCGGTTTATGTGCACGCGGCGAGGCGGCGTGAATGGCGTGCGCCAGGACTTCTTTACCGGTGCCGGTTTCACCCAGCAGCAGCACGGGTGAATCCATTTGCGCCGCACGCTGGGCGCGCCGTTTGACTTCGGTGGCGGCTTCGCCATCGCCAATAAAGTTGTCGAAGGAATATTTGGCCTTGCGCGCTTGCGCCAAAGATTCGCGGGCGTTGGCCAGTTCTTCTTGCAGCCGGGTGAATTTGGCAACGATGGGCGAGAGCGACTGCAACTGGTCGAACAAGGCAAAACCAATGGCGCCCACGACCTGGCCGGTTTTGTCCTTGAGCGGCAAGCGCGTGACGACCAGCGATTCATTGCCCGCTGCGGGCATGATATCCAGCAGTTGCGGCTTGCCGTTGCGCACCACCTCCCGCATCTGGCTGTGCGCAATGACTTCTTCTACCGGCTTGCCAATGGCCCCGGCCGGATCATCAAAGCCAAAGCGGGCGGCATAGCGCGCGTTGATCCAGACAATGCGCGCATCGTGATCGACAATCACCGTGCCTTCGCAAAAGTCTTCCATGGTGTCGAACATGCTCTGGATTGCCCACTGGCGCACCGAGTCATAATCGGTCAACAGCACATTCAGGGGGAGGTCAGGCGGACTCAGACTGGCAGGGGCGGCTGGGTTCATGGCAGTGGCTCAAGCACTTGAAGAGTGCGGCTAGCCTACTACGCCGCTGGCCGGGCGGGAATGCGGGTTCTGCCCCGGCATGCAAACCGCTAACGAACGGCTAATCAAACAGCCGATGCAGCGTACGCACCAGCCAGCGTTCGCGCTGGAACTCACTCACCCGGCGCAACAGTCGGGCGTAGTCCAGCATCAAGCCAGGGGTCCAGGTCATGGTGTTGGCGCGAGTGCGCAACAACGACAGCAACCAGATATTGGGATCAGTAAACAGGATGAAAAAACGGTACCAGGGCCGTGTGTGGCCGACCACGCCTTCCAGTGCCACGTCCAGGGCCAGCGCAACGGTGGTGGAGCAATTACGGCTGGTGAGATTGTATTTGGTGTCTTTGCGATAGATTTCCCAAAACGCCCGTAATGCCGGTTCGTTGTAATTGCGAAACCAGATTTGCCGGTTGGGCTCGCACCAGGCGGCAACTTCCGTCTCGTACGATTCCAGAAAACGCCCGCGCGTGTCGTTTTCGACCCGAGAGTTCAGCATGTCGCGAAACTGCTGGGAAGAGGCATCCAGTTCATCCGCCGGATACAGGCTGATATACAGATCGGGCGGCAATTCCAGCGAAGAGTGGCCGGTGGATACTTTGCCGCTGGTATCCACAGCGGCGATGTAACGATCCACAATCGCCCGCCGCTGCGGATTGGGAATCGACCCCACCGGCGTCCAGATATGCACCATCAGGGGAAAAAAAGGCCGTTCGGCCCGGGTCGCAAAAATGGGGAGCTTTTCGTACCAGTACCAGTTGCGCTTGCGAAAATAAGGCATCGACAACACTGAGACATTGGGCGGCAAGCGGCGAAACTGAAACCCCAAATGACACAGCATGTAGCCGGAGGAAATCATGACAATGCCAAAACATACCGAAAAGGTATGCAAATGGCTTATAGGCCAGTGCGTCATGACCTGGGCGGCAATGATGACTTCAAGCAATCCGGTTAGCAAACTGCGACGCCAGTAACGAAAGCGGATGACGTGCGCCGACGCCATGCGCAAGGTGCCATCGATCAAAAAGCCGATACCAAAAACCAGCGTGCTGCCCAGGCTGTCATCAAACGGCGCCCGAATCAACAGGCAGCCCAACAGGATCAAGCCGCATTCACGCAGCAGTAAAACCCATTGGTGCCTGCGGCGCGCCAGGCTTAGATCGCTGAGCCCGACCACCCCTTCAATAATGCAAATGATGCCGAATACATCGCTGACAAACATCAGCAGCCAGCTCGCCATATTCAGCACGCTGGCAATGCCCACCATGATCAGGATGATCCCCATCATCGGCAGCTTGTGCCATTCCCGGCGAAATGGCTCGGCACCAATCAAGAGAATAATGAGACGGATCATCGCGCTCCTCTTTGAGCATATATCCGTAGCACAGTATTGATTTATTCTTACGAAAGTTGCCAGTATTTCGGGACTTGCGGCAACACTTTCTGGAGAAGGTCAGGCAGGAAGAGCTGAAGATTGCAGCGCGATGACAAACCGGAGTGATTTGCCAGAGGCACCGGCCAAGCCCCATGGGGCCAGGCCAGCTTTTAAAATAGCGGATAAAACGAGAGCTGCCAGCCCGAATCAGGGCAGCGCGCGTTTGAAGATGGTGACCTGCTGGGCGGTCAGACTCAACTCGTCAGTTTGAAGCTGAATATCAGCTTTATCTGTTGTAGTGTAAAGAAACTGCCAATGCTGGTTTGCCAGTGCCGGCGGCAGCTTGAAGCTGGCCGGGCGGCGGCTGTAGTTCAGTGCCACGAGTATTTGTTCGCCCGCCGCTTCACGGGTGAATACCAGTACCGGATCATCGTCATCCGACAGCAGTTTGAGGTTGCCGGTTTGCAGCGCAGGATGGGCCTTGCGCAACGCAATCAGGGCGCGATAGGTTTCCAGCAATGAACCAGGTTGGCTTTGTTCGGCGGCGACGTTGGCTGTGGCATAGTTGGCGGCCAGTGCGCGGAACGGTTTGGCGGTGGAGAAACCGGCGTTGGCCGAGTCATCCCAACTCATTGGGCCACGCAAACGCTGATCATCCCATTGCACGGGTTCGCTGAAAGTCTGGCCGATCTCTTCGCCGTAATACAGAAATGGAATGCCCGGCAGCGTCAGCAAAGTGGCTGCGGCAATCTTGTTGCTGGCGATATCGCCACCCAATTGTTGCGCGATGCGTGCTCCGGCAAAGGTGTCATGGTTGGATAAAAACGTGCCCATGCGCGCTACGGGCTTTTGTTTGAGATAGCCGGTGAGCGTGTCCATGGTGCGGCCCATCTGCACGCTTTTGAGAATGGCCGTTTGCAGACCGAAAGCGAAGGCGCTGCCCGCTGAATCGCTGGCGGAAAACTCGGTAGGCGCACTGGGCACTTCTGCCACCATGTAGCGCTTGCCGTATTCGTTCAGCAAGTCGTGAACACGCCGCATGATCTGGTGGTTTTCCGGCTGGTTTTCCCACAGATTGGGGCCGTTTTCCACCAGCGCGCCTACCGCATCAAAGCGGAAACCATCGACGCCGCGATTAAGCCAGAAGCGCAGGTTATCGAGATGGAACTCCAGCACCTGGGGGTTGCGGAAATTGAAATCGGGCATGGTGCTGGCAAACGCGCCGTAGTAATAACCGCCCGCTTTGCCCGCATACCAAGGGTCGCCGCCGTAGGTTTGCCAGCCTTTGGGTTTGTCGTTCTGCCAGACATACCAGTTACGCCACGGCGAATTGCGCGCGCTGTTGGCGGCGGCGAACAGCGGGTGAGTATCGGCGCTGTGGTTCATGACGTAATCCAGAATCACGCCGATGCCGCGTTTGTGCGCTTCGGCCACCAGCCGGTCAAAATCAGCAAGTGTGCCGTAGTCCGGCTCGATATCCCGGTAGTCGGTAATGGCATAGCCGTGATCGTGATCGGCGCTGCGATACACCGGCAGCAGCCAGATGCCGGTGATGCCCAGTGCTTTCAGATAATCCAGCCGGCGAGTCACGCCATTCAGATCGCCAATACCGTCACCGTTGCTGTCCTGGTACGAGCGCACCAGAATTTCCATGAATACGCCGCGCTGCTGCCAGTCTTGCGGCAAGCCACTGTCGTGCGCTTGGGGCGCGACCGGGCTGATATCGGCCGGGGCGGTCAGCTCTGCTGCCTGCAAAGGCTGGCCCAGTAGCAGGGCGGTGAGACTGGCCAGGCTAAAAAGCGAACGGGGCAAATTCATGGTGATGGTTTCTCGTCTGGAGGCGCAGCGGCAATGCCTGCAAGCATATTTTCAAACCGGTTTGATATCCAGTAAGGCGTGAACCTTAAAGGGGCGCCTGGTCCGCGTAATGGCGGCGCAATCGCGCCAGTATCACCAGCTCAAGCTTGATCCTCGACCGGTTTGCACAAATCTGCCGCGCTGCCTTTCCGGGTTTCAGCTACATTCTTATGGCATATAAAAACCCTGGGCCGCCACATGATTACCGTTCATCACCTGAATAACTCCCGCTCCCAACGTGTGTTGTGGCTGCTGGAAGAACTGGGCGTGGAGTATGAAATCAAGTATTACCAGCGTGACAAAGCCACCATGCTGGCCCCGCCTCAGTTGCGGGCGATTCATCCATTGGGCAAGGCGCCAGTGATTACCGATGGCGATATCACGGTGGCCGAGTCCGGTGCCATTGTCGAATATCTGCTGGATCAGTATGGCGAAGGATATCTGCGCCCGGCTGCAGGCACCGCACCGCGCCGCCAGTTCACGTACTGGCTGCATTACGCCGAAGGTTCGGCTATGCCGTTGCTGGTGATGAGCCTGATATTTGGCAAGCTACCGCAACAGCCCATGCCGTTTTTTATCCGGCCGATCGTGCGCGGCATTGCCGATAAAGTACGCAAGGTGTTTCTGCGTCCCCAACTGAAAAACCACGCCGATTTCATGGAGGGAGAACTGGCCCGTTCTGGCTGGTTTGCCGGCGACGAATTTACCGCTGCCGATATCCAGATGAGTTTTGTGGTGGAGGCCGCCGCAGCGCGTGGTGTGACTGAAGATCGACCGCATCTGGCGGCTTTTTTGAAAAACATTCACGCCCGCCCGGCGTATCAGCGTGCGCTCACGCGTGGCGGCCCTTATGAATTGATGGGCTCCTGAAGCCGGGCGTGAGCAGGTGGCCAGCGGCAGGATGTGCATCATCTTCTCTACTGGCGTCACGCTTGGCGGGCACAGAATGCGAGTGTCAGTTTCTAGTCATGCTCGGCTTGAATGAGTGTGACATTAGAGATAGTCTCTCGTTTTGCTTTTTTCCCCTGACTGGTCTTTTTCATGCAATCAAGCAAGTCTGCTGAAATCGCGGCATTGATCGCACAAAGTGAGCGCCTGACTTACTCTGATGCCGACGAAGCATTGCGCCTTGCCGAAGAAGCCGCCAGGCAAGTGCCCGGTAGTACCGACTTGATGCTGGCCGTGCGCGCGTTGCAGCGTTGCGCCACCATGCAGCTGATTTTTGGCCAGATGCATGAGGGTCAGCGCTCCTTGCTCAAAGCCCTGACCATAGCCGAGAAAGAAGACTTCGAGGCCGTGCGCGGCGAAATCATGCAGGACATGGCCGCCGTGTATTACACCATCGGTGAATACGACGACGCCATTGACTACTGGGCGGATTGCCTTGATCCAGCCAATGCGCTGTTCACCGTCGAAACCCGCGTGCATTCGCATATCGGTCTGGGCCAGATCTACTTTGCTCACGAAAACTACGAGATGGCGCTGTCGCATCACCGCCGTGCCCAGCGCATGGCCGGGACTGCGCTGGCCGCCACTTTGCGTTGCCGGGTGCTGATCAACGTCGCCACCGATTGCCTGCGTTTGTCTTTGCTGGATGAGGCAGAAAAGGCGCTGATTGAAGGGCTGGTGCTGGCTGAGCAAACCGGCCAGAACGAATATCAGGAAGAAATCTCGGTATATCAGTCCACCGTGGCGATGGATCGGGGTGACCTGGCTACGGCGGCCAATTGGCTGGACCGCGCCGAGAAAATAGAACATGTCTGTCTGTGGGGGCAGAATCTGCGCTTGCTGGCGCGCGGGCGCTTGCACATCATGAACAGCGAGTACGACGCTGCGCTCAATATCCTGCACCACGCGCTGGAACTGTCCGCTGAAATGGGCATCTCGCACAAAGCTTTTCAAGCGCATCACTTGCTGGCGCAGACCTACACGCATATGGGGCGTCCGGTGGACGCCGAGCAGCATCATCGCCGCTATCTGGAAGTATTTACCCGGATCGTCCGGCCCGGCACCTATAGCCGCCTGCAACAACTGGAAACCCGTTTCCAGGACCTGCTGACCGACTGATCCGGTCTGCTCACCCTGGCTGCACTTGCCTTTGTGCCAATGTAACTTCGATTGGTCACGTTTTTCGTCCACAATGGCGGGGCTCAGTTCCTGGGGAGTAACGCACGATGAAGTCCTTCACTTTTTACAATCCCACCCGCCTGCATTTTGGTAATGGCCAGATCGCCCGACTGGCCGACGAAATCGCCCCCGGCAGCCGTGTGTTGCTGGTTTATGGTGGCGGCAGCGTCAAAAAAAATGATGTATACGCACAGATCATGGCGGCGCTGGCCGGGTCTGAAGTCACGGAATTTGGCGGCATTGAGCCGAATCCGGAGTTCGATACGCTGATGAAAGCGGTGGCTTTGGGGCGCGAGCAACGGCCAGACTGGATTATTGCTGCGGGTGGCGGCTCGGTATCAGATGGTGCCAAGTTCATTGCCGCTGCGATTGATCTGGACCCGGCACTGGATCCATGGTTGATCGTGGGTAATCGCATCAAGCTGGAATCCGCAGTGCCGCTGGGTGTGGTGCTGACGCTGCCTGCGACCGGCTCCGAGAGCAACCTTGCTTCGGTCATTACCCGTTCCAGCACGCATGACAAAATCTCTTTCAAGAATCCACTGGTGTTCCCGCGCTTTGCAGTGCTTGACCCAGCGGTCATGGCCACCTTGCCGCCACGGCAGGTGGGCAATGGTGTGGTCGATGCCTTTGTGCACACCACCGAGCAATATCTGACATTCCCTGCGCAGGCGCACATTCAGGATCGATTGGCAGAAGGCATTCTGGCGACGCTGGCAGAAGTCGGCCCCAATCTGCTGACCGCGCAAGACGACGAAGCGCGTGCCAACGTCATGTGGGCGGCCAATCAAGCCTTGTTTGGTCTGGTGGGGGTCGGGCAGCCGCAGGATTGGGCTACGCACGCCATCGGCCACGAACTGACCGCGCTATACGGGCTGGATCATGCGCAAACGCTGGCGGTGACCTTGCCTTCACTACTGCGTTATTGCATTGCGGAGAAAGAAGCCAAGCTGGTGCAATATGCCAACCGGGTATGGGGTATTCCCGGCAGCGGCCCGGGCGTTGCCGCCGCAGCGATTGAAGCCACAGCCGATTTCTTTGAGCGGATGGGCGTACCAGTGCATCTGGGCGCTTATGGGATAGACCCGGACCAAGCCGCAACCCGCGTACAAGAGCAACTCATCCGTCATGGTCGTGCAGATCTGGGCGAACACGGACGACTCTCTCCGGCCGATTGTGCGGCCATTGTGCGGGCGGCAGGTTAGCTGTTGCAGCTCCTGGTTGGCGTCAGGCGCGGATATCCTGATAAGCGGGTGTGGTGTCGAATTCATGCTTGGCAAAGGGGCATAGCGGGATAATCTTGCGGCCCTCTTTGCGCATCTTTTCCACCACGCGGGCGACCAGTTGCTTGCCCACGCCTTGACCCTTCAGGCTCTCGTCTACCCAGGTGTGGTCGATTATGCTCAGCTTGTCGCCGGTGGGTACAAACACGATTTCGGCCACCAGATTGTCCTCCGCATCGTTCAGATAGAACCGGTTTTCGCCTTCCAGAATGTTCATGCCATGCTTCCCGTGTGTGGAGTTGCGTGCTATTTGGCCCGCAATTACTTGGTGCGATATACCAGTGCGCCGCTGGGGCATTGATCGATTACCTGCATGACGGTGGCAACATCAGCGTTATCTGGCACGATCCAGGGCTTGCGCTCGAGCTTGAATATCCGGCTGTCGCCGCGAACGCATTTTCCGGCATGTTGACAGATCTTCTGGTTGAAATAGATGTCCACATCGTTTCCATGATAAAGCCGGTAACCCGCATCGATCAGTGCTTGTTCCATCGCCTGGTTCCTGTTCCGGAGGTAGTCGTCACGTGAGACGCCAACGCGGCAAAAAGCGCGGCGGCCAATATGCCAACAGATATACGGGGACGTCTGCAGCTTCTGGCAGGTGGTTTGAACGCCTTGGCTGCCAGGGTGTCATCTATGATGAACATCTACAAACAGTAGTCCAGTCTGGCGCGGTTGGCATGCAAGACTGCTGCAACATGACAGTGCGAGGGTGTGCCTGTAGAAGCGCCCATTCCGGAGGATGTTGATTATGGCGACACAAGACATCGATGCCTTGCTTGATCGCGCACGGCGGCTGGTTTCGTCGCACAGTGGCGAGGCACTGGCACTGGCCGGACAAGCACGTGAGCTGGCCGTGGCCGAAGGCCTGCAAGATTTGCAGGCCGCGGCGCTGGTGGTGGAAGCCCACGCCATGACCATGTTCGGCCAGCAGGCAGAGGCACTGGACGCTTTGCTGGTGGCGCTTGATCTGGGCGATCACCATGGCATGGGGCTGGCCCGTGGTGATGCGTTGCAGATGCTGGCCAGGGTCTATTACACCCGCGGCGAGTATGAACGCGCCAGCGACTGCTGGTGCGCCTGCGTCGAACTGGAAGACGCAGATATTGCGCCAACCGTGCGCATTCGTGCCCACGTCGGCCTTGGTCAACTGCTGTATGCCCATGAGCAATACGACAGCGCGCTGGCGCACCACCGGCGGGCGCTGGTGCTGGCCGAAGAAAGCGACGATCCGCAACTGACTAGCAGTTGCCTCATCAATATCGCTGTTGATTTGATGCGATTGGGGCTGCTCAGTGACGCCATTGCTTCGCTCAAGCAGGCGCTACCGCTGGTGCGAGCCGACAAAAACTACGAGTACGAAGCAGAAATTTACAGCGTACTGGGCCAGATTGACATGGCGCGTGGCGATATCGAGCGCGCCCGCATGAGCCTGATGGTGGCCCTCAAGATCAATCGCCTGCACGTCAATTCCTGGGGCGAAGCCAGCAATTTGCTGTGGCTGGGGCAATGCAGCCTGGCCGAGGGTTTGCTAGAAACGGCGGACGACGAATTGCGTAGCGCGCTGGCGCTGGCGCAATCCATGGGCTCGCAGCATTTGCTGGCCAATGCACACCATGCGCTGGCCACGCTGTGCCGCTCCAACGGACAGACCGAAATCGCCGACAAGCATGAATTGAGCTACCGCGAATTGCGGCGTCAATTGCTGGAACATGCCCGCTCGCCGCGTCTGGCCACCATGGAATTACGCCTCTCGCCGGTGACCTGAAAACACCCTTGGCATGCACCAGAATTGTTGCAACTGCACACTCGCCAGCCCTTATTTGATGCCATTTGGAAAAACCCCAGTAAAAATGGGACTTTAGCTCCGCGTTTTTTCGATAAAATCGACCTTTAAACGTTGATTAAAAAAACCGCGAGCGCCCCCGCCATGGCCGATACGACCGCCGCAATCCCTGCTGACCAGCAAGATCGCCTGCGTGAAATTCCTTATAACTACACTTCTTTTTCTGATCGGGAAGTTGTCATTCGCTTGTTGGGTGACGATGGCTGGCAGACTTTGCAAGAGTTGCGCCGTGAGCGCGTAACTGGCCGTTCTGCCCGGATGTTGTTTGAAGTGCTGGGCGATATCTGGGCGGTAAAACGCAATCCGTACCTGGAAGACGATCTGCTGGACAACCCCAAGCGGCTGGCCATGCTGGTCGACGCCATGAAGCATCGTTTGTCTGAAATCGAAAAGCGTCGCGATGGCAACGACAAGGTCGGCATTCTGGTGGCCCGTGCTCGTCAGGCCGTCGATGCGTTCTCTAATGGTTTCCGTGACACCGCCGCGCTGCGCAAAAAAGTACTGCGCCTGCTGGCTGGTGTAACCCGCCGCGACAATATCAATTTCGATGGTCTGGCCCGCGTTTCGCACGTGACCGATGCGACTGACTGGCGCGTTGAATACCCGTTTGTGGTGCTCAACCCCGATACCGAAGACGAAATGGCGCCCATGGTGGCGGCCTGTATCGAACTGGGTCTGACCATCATCCCGCGTGGCGGCGGTACCGGTTATACCGGCGGCGCTGTGCCGCTGACGCCCATGTCGGCCGTCATCAACACTGAAAAACTCGATCTGCACAACGGCGTGGAAATGCGCCGGATTCCGGGCGTGGATCACGAAATCGCCACCATCCAGTGCGGGGCCGGTGTCGTTACCCGCCGCGTAATGGAAGCCGCTGAAGAAAAAGGCCTGGTGTTCGCGGTTGATCCGACCTCCGCCGATGCCTCCTGTATTGGCGGCAACGTGGCCATGAACGCCGGTGGCAAGAAAGCCGTGTTGTGGGGCACCGCGCTGGACAATCTGGTGAGCTGGAAGATGGTTGATCCAGACGGCAACTGGATGTTCATCGAGCGGCTCGACCACAACCTGGGCAAGATTCATGACGCTGAATCGGCCAGCTTCAAAGTGGCGCGCTACAAGCCCGACGGCAAAACGCTGATCAACGAAGAAACGCTGGTCATTCCAGGCAACAAGTTCCGCAAAGTGGGCTTGGGCAAGGATGTGACCGACAAATTCCTGGCCGGTTTGCCGGGCATTCAGAAAGAAGGCACGGACGGCATCATCACCTCCGCACGCTTTGTACTGCATCGCTTGCCTGCGCATACCCGTACCGTGTGCCTGGAATTCTTTGGCGAAGTCAGCCGCGCTGTGCCCGCCATTGTGGAAATCAAAGACTACATTGATGGCCTGACTGGCGTGCAACTGGCCGGTCTGGAGCATCTGGACTGGCGCTACGTGCGTGCCGTGGGTTACACCACCAAGGCCAAGAGCCGTGGTCGCCCGAAAATGGTGTTGATCGCTGATATTGTGTCGGACGATGAAAACAAGCTGGGCGAAGCCGCATCGCAAGTGGTGATGATCGCCAACCGCCGCAGCGCCGAAGGCTTTATTGCCGTCACCAGCGAACAACGCAAAAAATTCTGGCTGGATCGCGCGCGTACCGCCGCCATCGCCAAACACACCAACGCGTTCAAGATCAACGAAGACGTAGTGATTCCACTGCCGCGGCTGGGTGAGTATTCCGACGCCATCGAACGCATCAACATCGAGTTGTCGATCCACAACAAGCTGGAATTGCTGGATGCGCTGACCGGTTTCTTCACCCGTGGCCGCTTGCCGATGGACATGAGCGATGCCGCTGTCAGCCACGATGAGCTGATCGCAGACCGTCGGGAATCGGCCATCAGCCTGATCGCCGCTGTGCGCACCCGCTGGCAGTGGCTGGGGGACAATCTGGACAGCGCGTTTGAGTCGTATACCGATGCATGGCCAGAAGCGCCGCTGGAACGGGTTGTGACCGCCTCTGACGCGCCACAAAGCGTTTATCACGGCATGCGTGATTACGTGCTGCGCGTGTCGTACAAGCGTGAGCTGCTGGCTTCGCTGGAAGCGTTGTTTGTGGGCCGTACCGACAAACCCATCATGGATGCCGTGCAAAAGCTGCACGAGCAAGTGCTCAAGGGCCGGACCTGGGTAGCGCTGCACATGCACGCCGGTGATGGCAACGTGCACACCAATCTGCCGGTGAACTCCGACAATTACGAGATGCTGCAGCGGGCGCACCATGCCGTCGCGCGCATCATGCAAGTGGCGCGTGATCTGAACGGCGTGATCTCGGGCGAACATGGTATCGGCATTACCAAATACGAGTTCCTGACCCACGAAGAACTGGCCCCGTTCGAGGCCTACAAGCAACGGGTTGATCCGAATGGCCGCTTCAACAAGGGCAAGCTGTTGCCCGGAGCCGATCTGACCAATGCCTATACGCCCTCGTTCAGTTTGCTGGGTGCAGAGTCGCTGATCCTGGAACAATCGGGCATCGGCAATATCTCCAATATGGTCAAAGACTGCCTGCGCTGCGGTAAGTGCAAGCCGGTGTGTTCGACGCATGTGCCACGCGCCAACCTTTTGTACAGCCCGCGCAACAAGATTCTGGCTACAGGTTTGCTGACCGAAGCATTCCTGTATGAAGAACAAACCCGCCGTGGCGTGTCGCTTAAGCACTTTGAAGAACTGGGCGACGTCGCGGACCATTGCACGGTATGTCACCGCTGCGTGAATCCGTGCCCGGTGAAGATCGACTTTGGCGATGTGTCGATTGCCATGCGCAACTTCTTGCGCGATGAAGGCCAGAAGAAATTCAACCCGATGACCGCACTGGCGATGGGCTTTTTGACCATCAAAGACCCGGCCACCATCAAGCTGATCCGCAAGGTGACGATCGAGTGGGGCGGCAAAGCGCAGCGACTGGGTTATCGCATCGGTAAATCGCTGGGGCTGATTCAGGGCGTGCTCAAGCAACCGCCATCAACTGAAGGCGGCAAGCCAGCGCTCAAGACGCAGGTGATCCACTTCATCAACAAGCCGATGCCGGGCAATCTGCCCAAGAAAACCGCACGGGCGTTGCTGGATGTGGAAGACGCCAGCGTAGTGCCGGTGATTCGTGATCCGCAATTGCAGGTTGCCGAGCAAGATCGCGAAGCGGTGTTCTACTTCCCGGGTTGCGGCTCCGAGCGTTTGTTCAGCCAGGTTGGCCTGGCAACGCAGGCCATGCTGTGGCACGTCGGCACCACCACCGTGCTGCCGCCGGGCTATCTGTGTTGCGGTTATCCGCAGACTTCAGCCGGGTTTGAGGACAAGGGGAACAAGATCACCACCGAGAACCGGGTGTTGTTCCACCGCGTGGCCAATACGCTCAATTACCTGGACATCAAAACGGTGATCGTGTCTTGCGGCACGTGCATGGATCAACTGATGAAGTATCAGTTTGAGCAAATCTTCCCGGGTTGCCGTTTGCTGGATATCCACGAATATCTGTTGGAAAAAGGCGTCAAGCTGGAAGGCGTGAGCGGAACGCGCTACATGTACCACGAGCCCTGCCATACCCCGATGAAGGTGTACAAGGGCATCGACGTGGCCAACGAACTCATGGGCAGTAAAGTTGATCTGAATGACCGGTGTTGCGGCGAGTCGGGAACCTTCGGCACCTCGCAGCCTCACATCGCGACTCAAGTACGGTTCCGCAAGCAAGAAGAAATGGAAAAAGGCGCGGGCAAGCTGCGCGCTGAATCGGGCGCCGACGCCAAGGTGAAAATCCTCACTTCTTGCCCATCGTGTCTGCAAGGTTTGCATCGTTATGACGACGATGCCGATACCGATGCTGATTATATTGTGGTGGAAATGGCGAAATACGTGCTGGGTGAGAACTGGTTGCCCGAGTATGTTGAAAAGGCCCGTACTGGCGGGATTGAACGCGTTTTGCTGTAAAGCCGGCGTGGTTCGCGGCACCTTATAGTGTTGCGCCCGAGAGACGGGGCAGGCGTGTACCGTTCCTGCCACCTTTTCGACCATCGGTCAGCTACAATGGCTTTCGGGGTGTGACAGCATTCATGCCCCGATTGTTTATGCTGAATGGTTGTTTATAATCCGGCGCAAACATAAGGAAATCGTGATGGAAGGCGGGTGTGTTCTGTGCAATGATCATGATCAAGTCGTGCTGTGGCAGGATGAGATATGTCGGGTGATTTGGGTCGATGACCCGGACTACCCGGGTTTCTGCCGCGTCATCCTTAATCGTCACGTTGCCGAAATGACCGATTTGCCGGCACAGGAAAGGGATTGGCTCATGGAGGTGGTTTTTGCCGTGGAACACGCTGTACGCGATACGCTTCATCCCGACAAAATCAATCTTGCCAGTCTTGGCAATATGGTGCCGCACGTGCATTGGCACGTTATCCCGCGCTGGAAAACCGACCGGCATTTTCCTGCCGCTGTCTGGGCCGCGCCGCAAAATGAGCATCCCCAATTGCCTATCAGTGCAGCCATGATCGAAAGCCTGAAACAACGTATTAGCCAGCTCACGCCATGACCCAGACTGATTTGCTTCCCGCCTATCACGGAACGGCTACACCGCCCTTTACCGATGCCCGATCGGCCAAGGCGTGGCTGCAATTGTTGCCGTTGATTAACGCCCCAGTGGCGCAGGCCGAACTGGTCGAGGCAATTGCTGCGCTCAACGCCAGTAATATTCCACCTTACGAATCGCTCAAAATTCTGGAGTTGTTCCGCGAAGCTGTGCATCTGGTGCACCACACGCTGGCGGATCGGTATCTGGGTCGGGCTGTGCCATTTGGCAAAGATGAACTGGCGGCATGGGAAGCAGCATTGTCGCTGTGGTCGCATATGGCCCTGGCTTATGGCCGTTGCTGGCGCGCAGCGCTGGAAGGGCAATCCGACGTACTGGAACATCTGGCCTTGCTGGCTGAACGCAGCCTGCGCTACCAGTGCTTGATGGTGCGCGAGCATTTGATGGCCTACCAAGTGGTTTCCAGCGAGTTATGGAAAACCATTTTTGCTTATTACCGCATTGCCGAAGCACGCGGCATTGCCGAGAAACCAGCCAAAGACAGCTTGCTCAAGGCCGCTGGCGTGGCGACACCGCAGAGCGTCTTCATTCATGCGTTGTTGCTGGCTGGTGCCAGTCCGTATCACTTTACTGCTCGCCAGATTCAATGGCTGGATGAGCGTCTACCTGCATTGGCGCCGCGCGCCCCGCTGGAGCGCGAAGCCCGCGCCTTGCCTGGTCGTGGCAGTTTGCAGATTGATTTTGATGATCCCGGTCCACCGCGGCGCACTGAGCCCCGGATGGATGGCCCCAATGTGCTAGAGATTGATACCTATCAGCTGGCACAGGCGTTGTCGCGGCGTATCAAGCTGCTGCGCAACGGGGAAAGCCCGGACAAGTTAGGTCTGGGGGAGCAATTCGCGGGTAGCGTGGTGGAAACCTTGCTGGTCGAGCTCTATCGCACCTGGTGCGAGCAACTGTCTGATCGTTCATTGCCGCGGCATATTTCCTCGCGGCAGATTGAAGTTGTGTTTGGCTTGCAGCGGCAACATCACGCCGCAGCGGGTGGCACGTTCCATCTAATGGAAGAACAGCAAGCGCTGGACCAGCAAGATCTGGTGCGCTTGCAGTTGTTCGGGCAGTCTGCCGCCGCCGCTAACGCGGTCGCGCCGATTGATCCGGCTAGTTATGCCGAACGTTGGCAAGTACGCAACGAGTCGGCCAACGGTATGCAATTGGCCCGGCCGTTACATGAAGGCGCACGGATTTCGCTGCAGCAATTGCTGGCGGTCAATCTGGGTGGTCGCTACTTTGTCGGGGTAATTCGCTGGTTGCAGCAGGAAGAAACCCAGGTCGTCGCCGGGATTCGCTTGATGCCAGGGGCGCCGCAAGCAGCGGCAGTGCGACCGGTCGATATGGTCAATGCCGGTCGGCGTAGCTGGACAGAATGTCTGTGGTTGCCAGCGGCTCCGAGCTTGAAAGCGCATCCAGCATTGTTGCTGCCAGTGGGCTGGTTCCGCCCAGGGCGTCTGGTGGAATGGTGGGATGGCCAAACCACGCGCAAAATTCGCCTGGAAACGGTGGTGGAGCGTGGCGTCGACTTTGAGCGTGTTCAATATGTGGTCTCTACCGCTGCACGCTGAGTCTGTTTATCCAGCGTGACTTTGCTGGGGATATACCTACGGGCGCCTGAATGGCGCCCGTTTTGTTTTGTGTTCATCTCGGTTTGATTTTCCGAACACGGGGCTGTCACTTGCTATTCACAATCCTGACGTAATTATTCCACATGCCCTTCAGACGGGCGGTGCAATAGGGCGTCGGCCAGGGTCTAAAGTAAGAGAACGACAAAATTCGGAGACACGCATGGCAACCCAATTGCTGTCGTTGGGGCTGATCGGCGTACGTTTGTACGACAGGATTCTTACTTCATCGGCTATTTATCCCGGCGAACTGGCCGACCATATCGTTGACGAAATCAACATGTATTTGCTGCGGGCTAACGAGCAGGAAAAGGTGCTGCTGTTCCACCTTGCGTGCGAGGTCCATGAGTCGCTAGATGACATCTATGCGCGGGTCGATGATCTGGAGACACGGCAAAGTATTTCGTTATTGATGGATGTGCTGATTCAGCGAGCCAGGGAACTGGCACGACATCATTAGTCAGTCCCTGGCCGGGAGGGGAAGTGACCTGGCCAATGCGCCCAGCAGTTCCCGGCCTCAATTTCATCAACTGCCGTAAGGGCATGATGCAGCCCCCGCAACTTGCCCGACATATCCAACTGTTCAGCGGTGCAGAGTGGATAATCGACAACGCGCAAAGCTGGATCAATCCCCATAAATAAAGCGTGGCACGGTGTTCCCAGCCCGGCGGCGAGATGGATGGCCGCGCTGTCGACGCTAATCATCTGCCTGGCTCCTGCAATGACCGCCAGCAGGCGTGGTAGCGAGTCAGACCAGTCGCTCAGGTCGTACCATCCGGACAGACCCAGTGCCGCAAAGCCAGCCAGCGGAGCATATCCGCGCTCGCTCAGTTCCTTGGCATATCGGCGCAGGACGTCTGCCGGCATGGTGCGCAAAGCAGAACTGGCGCGGTGGCAAAGTAGCGAATAGCCAGGCGAAAGCCACTCCGGCAGAGCGGGGCGGTCAATATCTTGCAGCCAATTGTTGCGCCGCGTTTGGTCGGAGAGCGTTGCGGGGTCAAGGCCGAGGCTTATTGCAAAGAAGGCATGCATCGATTGCGCATTAAAGGCCGGTCGATACATGAAATCTGCCAGATCGACCCATGTCGCCGCCCGGTCGTTTAGCGCTGATAGCGGTAGCGGCAGCGTTTGTGCGTTCACAAAGGCGCTGGCTAATGTGTAAATCTCGTCCACGTATCGGGGCGCATTCGGGCTGCGATGCAAGGTGATTTGCAAATGTGGATAGCTTTGCTTGAGGCCGTGCAATACGGCCAGTCCGATGACCGAGTCCCCCAAGGCAACACCCATGCCATTGAGAATGTGCAAGGACTGGGTGTTGGCATAGTCGATATGAACCGGTGCAATGTTGGCATTGTGTACTTGCAGCAAGTCAGCGAGCGGCGTGAATGCGCTGCGCGGGGAGGATAGATAGGGCAGGTCATACGGCAGCCAGACCAAGCCATCGCGATCAACGATGGCCTGGGCGCTTAATCTCTCGGGCGCATCAGCCATGTTTCTTGGAGACGGCCGGGCTGTAAGTGGTCGGCGTAATGTCCAGATACCCGACAAAGTCGCCGTTATCCCGCTGCAGCGCGATCATGCACGCGTCAAATGAGCCATGTAGAGGGAAAAAAGCCAGCTTTTGCTGTGTGGTCTGGTGGGCCTGCAGAAAGTCATCAAGCTTTTTCTGTTGTCCTTCTGGAAGCTTGGCGGGCAGGGCGAGGGCCGCTTGCACGATCTGTGGCCAATGCTGGTTGACCGGTTCCAGCCGGGTCATGAGTTCCGCCGGAAAGGCCTGATTGGTCATTTCGGCGACAAACATTGCTACACTTTCCTGGGTGTTTTGGGCAGGCCGCACTGCCATCAATGCCGGGCGTTGTGTGGCAGCATCACGCTGCTTTTCCAGCGCACCCCAGGTTTTACGATCTTTCGGGAGGTCCGCGACCCGCACTGTCTCAAAACCTCGATCAACAAAGATGGTGGCATAAGGGCGTTGGGTATAAAGCGTGATTACCCCGTAAATCAAGGCACCAATCTGTACCGCGGCAATGACGCCAACGTCCATACGCAGTTCACGCATGCTTTTGGTTTTGGAGAAAACAACCAGCGTCAGTAATGGCCCCAGTATCAGATCTACCGAAGCGGTAATCCGCAGGCCTTGCCATAGGCCATTGATCTTGTAGTACGGCCACGGGTAGCAAAAGTAGACCAAGGCACTAACGATAACCGTGAACACAACCACGCTGATGAGCAAATGAATTGCCGCTGCTTTTAAACGTCTGACCATGACTCTGGCCTCTCCTCTATAGAAATTGCGCAGCAGGAGATTACCGCAAGCGGGGCCTGGATTGAATGTATCTCAGGTGGAGTGCGTGTTAGCCGCGACATCTGGTGCCAAATCGGGCCGGATCAGGCATTTTGGCTTTTGGGTTGGTGCTAGAGAAGGCATAAAAAAACGGCGCCAGGTCGGCGCCGTTTTTCATCCTCGCGGAACCTGCTGCCTGGATTACTGATCCAGCACCAGCGTTTCGCCCGAAGCCCGCACGCGGTCGCCGGCAACAAATGCTGGTTTCTCTTTGAAGGTGTAGGTACGCGAGTTGCCGTCATCAAACTGCACATGAACCTGGTAATCGGTCTCGGTGCGGACATGCTTTTCAACGGTATTGCCCGCCAGCGCGCCGCCCACGGCACCCACTACAGTTGCCACGGTACGGCCGCGACCGTTACCTACCTGGTTACCTAGCAAACCACCTACCAGACCACCCGCTACAGCACCACCACCTGAAGATTTTCCTTCCTGGGTCACTGCTTGCACGCTCGCTACGCGACCGCATACGGCACAAACCTGCTTGGCTGGCTGAGCCTGGTTGGATGCGTATTCCTGGCCCTGGTTATTGGAGGTGGCGCGTTGATTGGTGTTGTGCTTGGGTTTGGGGTGTGGGGTCGCTTCAGCAACCGGGGCGACCGCTGGCACTGGTGTCGCAACCAGTTGGGCCGGGATCGAGGCCTCTGGTGCGGATGCGACGGCAACCACCGCTGGCACGCTTGCCGCGAGTTGTTCGGCATCGGTTTTGGGTGCGCCAATCCAGCCAGCCATATGGGCAACGGCAACGCCGCATGCAATAACCACTGCGCCGGCAGCGGTCAGAATCAATGGGTGAAGTTTCTGTTGTTCAGACATGAAGTTGCTCCTTGAGACGTCCCTGCAGACGCGATGTCTTTGTTTTAATGTGGGCGGATTCTAGCTTTGAGTTGCGGCACGCACAGTGAGCGCGTCCACACCAGACCTGTTCTGGTTGCCACTCGATTGCAGCCGCAGCAAGCTTGTCATTGCAATATGACAGGATTGCTCCGGCAAAGTGCCTGTTGCGGGCGTTACGAAGTTTCTCCGGCTGTATCGCTTATAGCCCATGCCATCTGCTTTGTCGGCCCGAATGCGTAATTTCAGTCCATACTTACATTCGCTTGCAGCAGGTTCTGGCGGCATCTGTCGCCAGAGTTCCTACAATGACACCGTTGATCTCACTACTGCCTGGAATATGACCGACACCGCCGACAAAAAAGAGTCTAAACATACCTGGATCGAACCCGCGGTCGCGACTTGCGCAGTGGTCGGGCTCATGTTGATGTCCTATCAGATATTGGCGCCCTTTGTGGCCGCGCTGATCTGGGCGGGCATTTTAGTTTATGCCACATGGCAGCCCTACATGCTGCTGGTGCGCCTGTGTCGCGGTAACCGCCTGTTGCCAGCGGTGGTGATGCTGCTGGTATTCACCTTTGTGATCGTCGCCCCGATGCTGATGGCCGGGCTGGAACTCTCGGCCAATGTCGACCAGATATCCGGTTGGCTGGAAGGGCATATTCAGGCCGGTTTGCCCACGCTGCCGGATTGGGTGGTCCGCGTGCCGTGGGCTGGTTCGCACATTGATACATTCTGGCAGGGCATTGCCAGCGGTGATCCAGAAGTCATCAACCGCATCAAAGAATGGAGCAAGCCGCTTGGGGGATTTCTGCTCAAGATGGGCGCGGCGGTGGGCAGTGGTGTGCTGGTGCTGTTTTTGAGTCTGGCGTTTTCGTTTTTCTTTTATATCAGCGGCCATGAGTTGATTCACTGGTTGATGATCATCCTGCGCCGGATTGGCGGTCAGCGTGGCCAGGAATTGATGCTGATTGCCGGTGGCACGGTACGCGGCGTGGTGTACGGTTTTATCGGTACCGCCCTGGTACAAGGTGCGCTGGCCTGGTTTGGTTACTGGATTAGCGGCGTTCCCAACGCCGCGGCGTTTGGCTTGGTGTCATGCTTTTTGTCGCTCATGCCGGGCGGCCCCAGCTTGCTGGGTTTGCCAGTGGCACTGTGGCTGTATCACGAGGGCAGTACTACTTGGGCGATCTTCCTGGCGGTCTGGATGGTTGGCGTCGTCGGCATGGCGGATAACGTGGTCAAGCCCTTGCTGATCGGTAAAGAAAGCAACCTGCCATTTGTGCTGATCTTGATCGGCGTGATCGGTGGCGCGATGGCTTGGGGCGTGATGGGGGTGTTTCTGGGGCCGACTTTATTGGCGGTCAGCTACACTTTGCTGCACAACTGGGCGCGCTTCGATGTGGCCGATACCGTACTTTCGCCGAAGGAAGTCAGCACCCCGGTGGTGGTCGCGCAAGAGGCTGCCGCCGATGCCGCAATTGAGTCAGTACCCGCTCAAGTACCGCTGGTTACGCCAGACCAGGACGCAACCACTGCCCGCTAGTTGCAGGCCTCCATCAACCGGCGCTGGCTTTCTGTTTCAGCCATGCCACAAAAGTAGCGACGGCTGGCCGCCATGGCGGGGCCTCCGGCGCCACAATCCAGTAGGCACCCGGCATGGGTACGGTCAAATCAAACAGCTTTACCAGTTTGCCCGATGCCAGTTCTGGTTGAATCAATGATGCCCGAGCCAGACCAATGCCCTGACCTTCAGCTGCAGCTTGCACCAGCAGGGCCGAATCATTGAACACCATGCTGCCTTGGGGCTCAGAACCCGCAATGCCGGCGGCCTCAAACCAGCGCGCCCACGGCTCGGTGTCCGAACGCAGCAGCAAATAACGGGAGAGGTCCGCCGGACTGGCGGGTAAACCTCCCGCCAGATGCGGGCTGGCAACCACCGCAAATTCGTCATCCATCAAATGTTCCAGGTACAAGCCTGGCCATTTGCCTTCACCGACCCGAATTCCCAGATCGATATCTTCTGCCGCCAGGTTTTCCCGGGTTTTAGTTGAACGTATCCACAACTCGATATGCGGATGCTGGCCAATAAATTCACCCAGCCGCGGCGTGAGCCACTTGGCCGCAAACGACGGCAAGCAGGTAATGACCAGTCGCGGACGCTGCTGCTCTTGCGCAATCGCAGAAATCTCACTGGCAATAGCGCCAAACGCGCCATTCAACGTGCTCGCCAAGCGTTGCCCTTGTGGTGTCAGCACCACGCCACGTCCGTGGCGGGCAAAGAGCTTGAACCCCAGTTGCGATTCAAGTGCCTTGATCTGATGACTGATCGCCCCGTGAGTCACAAACAATTCGTCGGCTGCGCGTGCCAGATTGCCCAGCCTGGCGGCAGCCTCAAAGGCCCGTAACGCCGACAACGAGGGCAAGCGGCCGGGTGATTTTAATGGTGAATCCATTTCATCTATCCGTGCAAAAACAATCGATTGTCATATACCACTGCAAGCATAAAAATCCTTACATAGCAGCAACTAAAGGCTGCTCTGCCCTGAGTCAGGAGGATTGTGATGGTGAATCAATCTATCAGTATTTTGCTGGAGTTGCACAACGCAGAAGTGATCGCAACCAGTGATCGCAGCGTGCGGATCATTAGCGGAAAAGCGTGGTTGACCGATGCTTCTGGTCAGGACGTGCTGCTGGCGCAGGGCACTCATTATCAAGGTTGTGGGCTGACAGTGATCGAAGCGCTGGATGACGCCCGTATTGAATTCGGACCGGTGCGAACCAGTGCCACGACGTTAAGAAAATTTTTTCATGGAGTGTGACCGATGGACGACCAGTTTCAGTATTACTCGCGCAAGCTGCAATACGAGATCGATGCCGCTGACCTGATGCATATTCTTAAGACCGGTAAAAAAGTCGTGATTGTCGATGCTCGCTCTCCAGAGGCCTTTTTGAATGAGCACATCCCCGGTGCAATCAGTTTTCCTCATCGGCAAATGTACGAGCACACCACCGACGTGCTGGCGCGGGATGTCTTGTATGTGACGTATTGCGACGGAATCGGCTGCAACGCATCGACTAAGGGCGCACTACAACTGGCACGGCTGGGCTTTGAGGTGCGGGAGTTGATTGGTGGTCTGGACTGGTTTAAACGCGACGGCTATGCCACTGAAGGATTGCTGGCACCAACACAGCCCGTCACTGAAGTGGTTTGCGCTTGCTAGATAGATGTCGCTCAGGGGCAGAAGCGGAACGGTTGATGAGGGTGGGGGACTGCAGGCGCAGTTCCCCACACTTATGTTTGTGGCTCGGGTTTATGAGTACCCCTCGCTACTTGGTAGCATCGGCACCTGCGCATGCCGTCCCGTGTATGGTTTATTGAAAGTTGCAAGATTCAGATGCTTTTCCGGTGATTGCTCCCTGCTGCATACTCCAATTCTGACGGCGGATTCAGTGCCTCGCTGATGGCCGCATCCTTGGCGCCGTAGCATGCTGTCTATTCGCTACTTCATAGCTAGCCGCACAGGGCCGGGGTAAATTGCGGTTGTGCCAGAGTGGGTAACGAGCACTAACAACATCTACAAAAGGAAATCGCCATGACCAAACACTTCCTGATTGCAGCTATGGCTGCTGCGGCGCTCACGCTGGGTTCTGCCGCTAGTTACGCCGACGATGACCACAATGATCATCATCAGTCGCATGAGCAAGACCAACATCATGGCCACGATGACGATCACCCCGATCAAGGTCATCACGATCAAGGCCACGCGCATCACGCACCACCGCCCCAGCAAGACCGCCACTGGGCTTCCCGCGACGATTGGCGCCGCGCCCATGCCAAGCACCTGAAGGGCAAGTATTTTGATGACTGGCGCACGGGTTATCGCTATCAGCCTGGCCAGTATGTCTGGTACAACGGTCGCGCCTATGAGCCAGCGCGTCCGCTGAGCGAAGCCGAAGTGCGCATGACGCCAAATCTGGGCTCCGGAATCTGGCTGGATGTAACGGCGAGTATCCCGCTGAACTAAAACAGTTCAGCAGCAGTTGGCATTCATGAAAAATGGCAGCGCCAGTCCGGGCTGCCGTTTTCTATTGCTGGCGCGGGTTTCCACGATGTTTTATTGATTTTTAGTCTCGAAATGGCGAACGATAAGCTGCGGTGCGGCTTTCGGCTCTCGTAACAATGAGTACGAATTGTTAACTGCCTAACAGTGAGTCTGGCCGAACCCGGGCACGATGATTCCCATGGCAACACAGAACAAGGAGAACATCATGAAGACAGCACGCAAGCAACATTGGGCAACCCTGCTGGTCGCACTGGTTATGACCGGCAGTATGACTGCCGCTTTTGCTGACCACGACCACGGTGATGATCACTGGCACGATGACCATCATGACCAACGGCACGACGATCGCGACTGGCATCATGACAATGGGCACGGCCATGGTTATGGCCACGGGCACTGGGATCACGATGACAGCCGCTGGCATGAGCGGTGGCGTTGGGATGGCTGGCAGCAAGCGCATTACCATCATTTCAGCGACTGGCGCCCAGGCTACGTCTATCAGCCGGGTCAATGGGTCTGGTATCAGGGCCACGCCTATGAAGCCCGGGTTCCGGTCACTGCAACTGTGAATGTGGTGCCGATCCGTTCGCCGAATGCCTGGCTGGATATTTCGGCGTCCATCCCACTGAATTGAGTGTGATGTGTCGGAGATAAGTACGCAGGATGGATTAGATGTCGCCCGACAAAACATTCGCTCAATGAGCGTGAATGTACGGAGCGCCAGCTTCTGCTGTTGAGCATGCGTCCCTGTACTCCGCCCGGTACGCAAATGAAATACAAAAGGCCCGCCTGAACACTCAGACGGGCCTTTTGCTTGCGGGTGAAACACGGAGTTACTGGTTCAAGACCAGCTCCTCTGCATTAGTACACCACACTTACGCGCCTAACTTGGCCAGTTGTGCCGCCAGTTGCACCAGCTTGCCTTCCAGCTCAGCGACCTGCGCGCGGTCTTTTTCTACCAGATGCGCTGGCGCTTTGTCGACGTAGCCGGGCTTTTCCAGCTTGGCTTTCATCTTGCCCAAACCGTCTTCTGTTTTGGCGATTTCCTTGGTCAGGCGCGCGGTTTCTGCGGCCTTGTCCACTTCTACCTTCAGCATCAGACGGGTTGTACCTGCCACGGCAATCGGAGCGTCATCGACCGGCAAAGTGGCCACGATATGCACTTCGGACAATTTGCACAGCGGTACCAGGTACGGCGCGAACTTCTGCAACGCAGCGCCACCTTCGAGGAACAACGGCGCTTTCTGTGCCGGTGACAGACCCATTTCGCCACGCAGGTTGCGGGCAGCAAAGGCGAGCGCCTTGAGCTCCTCAACATCAGCGTTGGCGGCAGCGTCAATCTTGCTTTCATCGGCAATCGGCCATGCGGCCACCATGATCGACTCAGTGGTTTTGCGGCCGGCCAGCGGCGCAACGGTTTGCCACAACTCTTCGGTAATGAACGGCATGATCGGGTGGACCAGACGCAAGATCACTTCCAGCACGCGAATCAAGGTGCGGCGGGTAGCGCGTTGCTGGGCTTCGGTACCGTGTTGGGCCGAAACCTTGGCCAACTCGATATACCAGTCGCAGTATTCGTTCCAGACGAACTCGTAAATGGCTTGTGCGGCCAGATCGAAACGGAAGGTATCCAGCGCCAGGGTGACGTTTTTCTCGGCCTCTTGCAGCTTGCCGATAATCCAGCGATCGGCAAAACCGTAATCCAGTTCTGGCTCTTTGCCATCGACCAGGTCAAAGCCGCAATCCTTGCCTTCAACATTCATAAGCACGAAGCGGGTGGCATTCCACAACTTGTTGCAGAAGTTGCGATAACCTTCGCAGCGCTTCTGGTCAAAGTTGATGGAGCGACCCAGGCTGGCCAGACTGGCAAAGGTGAAGCGCAGCGCATCAACGCCATACGCCGGAATGCCATCCGGGAATTCTTTCTGGGTTTTGGCCGCCACTTGCGGGGCTTTTTCTGGCCGACGCAAACCGGTGGTACGTTTTTCCAGCAACGGTTCCAGCGCGATGCCGTCGATCAAATCCACCGGGTCCAGCACGTTGCCCTCGGACTTGGACATCTTCTTGCCTTCACCATCGCGCACCAGTCCGTGCACATACACGTGCGTGAATGGCACCTTGCCGGTGAAATGCGTGGTCATCATGATCATCCGGGCAACCCAGAAGAAAATAATGTCGTAACCGGTAACCAGCACGGAGGAGGGCAGGAACGCCTTCAGTTCATCCGTATTATTGGGCCAGCCCAACGAAGAGAATGGCACCTGGGCCGAACTGAACCAGGTATCCAGCACATCGTTGTCGCGCGTCAGTGGCTTGCCGCCTGATTGCGCCAGTGCTTCGGCCTCGGTGCGGGCCACGTAGACCTTGCCATCAGCATCGTACCAGGCGGGGATCTGATGCCCCCACCACAGCTGGCGACTGATACACCAGTCTTCAATGTTCTTCAGCCACGCTTGATAGGTATTGACCCAATCGCCCGGTACAAACTGCACCTGGCCATCGTCGACCACGTCCAGCGCTTTTTGCGTGATGCTTTTGCCCGTGGCGTCCGGCTTGGTCATGGCGACAAACCATTGGTCCGTCAACATTGGCTCAATGATGGTGCCGGTACGATCACCGCGCGGCACCATCAATTTGTGTTTCTTCACTTCAACCAGGAAGCCTTGGGTTTCCAGATCGGCAACGATTTGCTTGCGTGCGGCAAAGCGATCCATGCCCTGGTAAACGGCTGGCGCTTCTTCGTTGATTTTGGCATCCAGCGTCAGGATGGAAATCTGCGGCAGATTGTGGCGTTGACCCACGGCGTAATCGTTGAAGTCGTGCGCCGGAGTCACTTTGACCACGCCGGTGCCGAACTCTTTATCGACGTAATCATCAGCAATGATCGGTAGCTCGCGATCACACAGCGGCAGCTTCACCGTCTTGCCGATCAGATGCACGTAGCGCTCGTCTTCCGGGTGCACCATCACCGCCACGTCGCCCAGCATGGTTTCCGGGCGGGTGGTGGCGACGGTCAGGTGGGTCAGGCCGGTTTTGCTATCGGCTTCGACCAGCGGATAGCGGATGTGCCACAGATGGCCGTCTTCTTCTTCGCTCACGACTTCCAGGTTCGACACCGCCGTGCCCAGGACAGGGTCCCAGTTCACCAGACGTTTGCCCCGATAAATGAGGCCTTGTTCGTACAGCCGCACGAAGACTTCGGTCACCGTGCCGGACATTTTGTCATCCATTGTGAAATATTCACGGCCCCAGTCTACGGACGCGCCCATGCGGCGCATCTGGCCCGTGATGGTGTCGCCCGATTGCTGCTTCCATTCCCACACTTTCTCAATAAACGCAGGGCGGCCAAGGTCATGGCGCGAGATACCTTGAGCATCCAGTTGGCGCTCTACTACGATCTGGGTAGCGATGCCGGCGTGGTCGGTGCCAGGCAGCCACAGGGTGTTATCGCCTTTCATGCGGTGATAGCGTGTCAAACCGTCCATAATGGTTTGATTGAAGGCGTGACCCATATGCAAAGTGCCGGTCACATTGGGCGGCGGCAACTGGATGCAGAACGAAGGCGCGTTCAGATCCATGCTCGGGCTGAAATAGTTGGCTGATTCCCAGCGCGGGTACCAACTGGCTTCAATGGCTGCCGGTTCAAAGCTCTTGGCGAGTTGTTCGAGTGCTGTGCTCATGTGTGGGACCGGGTTGCGATGCAAAACCGGGAATTATACTGTTTTGGCAGCTATCCGGCTGAAACAGCAAGCAATTTGGCCGGCGGTGCGTGCAAGGTTGCGGCAGTGCGGTGATGTCTGACGCAGTTTTAGGCCATATCGAGCTTGGATAAAGCAGGAAATGTCCCACAATGAAGTCTTGTTGCAACGCACTTTGGAGAAACCACCATGTCTGTGAATTCAAACGAAGAACAATTGATTGATGATCTGCAAACCGTGTTGACCGATACCGAAGAGCTGCTGCGCGATGCGGTGGGCGAAACCGGTGAAAAGGCGCGTCTGTTGCGCAGCAAGATCGCGGCCAACTTGCAAACCGCCAAGGCCAAACTGGGAGAGACCGAGCGACTGGTCTCCGAAAAAGCCAAAGAAGCCGCCAAGGTGACCGATGAATATGTGCACGATCATCCGTGGCAATCGATTGGTATCGCGGCAGGCGTGGGCTTTTTGCTCGGCATGCTGGTTTGCCGTCGTTAACCGGGCGGGAGCCGCATGAGTGAAGAACGTGACGCCCACGATGCACATCATCGTGGGTTGGCGCAGCGCCTGGCCTCCAGTCTGGTGGGCCTGGCGCATAACCACCTTTCCCTGCTGGGGCTGGAACTGGAAGAAGAGCGCGAGCGTCTTGTTCTGGTTGCCGCTCTGGTTCTGGTTGGCGCTGGCGTGGTCTGGCTGGGACTCGGGGTACTGTCGGTTGCTGTGGTGTGGTGGGTCAGCGAGCAATGGCGCTGGCTGGCCTTGCTGATCGTGGCCGCAGTTTATCTGTTGGGTGGACTGGTTTGTCTGCGTTATGCCTGGCACACCGTAACCAGTGCGCCCAAGCCTTTTGCCGCTACGCTGGAGCAATTGCGTAAAGACCGGGAGCAATTTTTGCCATGAGTACACTGACACGGCGCGAATTGCGGGAGCTACGCAAGACGACTTTGCAACTGCAGGCGGATGCTCACCGCATGCAACTGGCCCAGGATTGGGAAACCCTGAGGTCACCCTTCAAAAAAGGCAAAGCCGCACGCGGGATACTGAGTGCTTTTGCTGGCCCGGCTGGCTTCGTTGATGTAGCCACTGTGCTGATGGCCCGTGGCCGTTTGTCGTGGATCGCCAAAGGCTTGCCGCTGGCTCTGACTGGCTGGCGCATAGCACGCGCGATACGTAAATGGCTGCACAAAGCCTGAATCTCATGCCCTGAATGAATTGCGGCGGTGAGGTTGAGCTCACCGCCGCAATTGCTATGTCGTTAGCAAAATCAGCTTTGACCCGTGGCCGGATTAGCATTGCCATTGGTTAGCCCGCGCGTCTGCAGTTCTTCGCGCACCAACGCATCAATCCGTGGCGCTAGCCGTGCTTCCAGTTCCATGCCGACTTGATCAATCATGCGCGTGAGTGCTTCGCCGTACAGGGTTTGCATCATTTGCGCGAAGTGTCGGCGGGTGAGTTGCTCGACCTCTGTCGAGATATCCACCGCCAGATGCGCCGCCACACTGGCCGTCATTTCGCTGATGGCTGCTTCGTTCATCCATGAAAGCGCTGCCACCGGCGGGGGTTCGGCCACTATGGCTGGTGTGGCTTCTTCCTGTTGAGCCTCAGCCAGCTCATTCAATAGTTCAGGCTCTGCAGAGTCCTCTTCGCGGAAAGCGTCCAGATCAAGTTCCAGCGGCGTTTCGGTATCGGCTTGCCAATCGACCGAAACGGCTGAGTTGTCGACTACTGGTCGCTCGTCCATTACATAGCCAACGCTGACCGACGCTGCCAGTGTTTCGGCGTCGTCTACAGGCGTTTCGTCGGTCCACCACGGCGCTACCGGCGACCAGTCTGGCGCATCGTTGTTGGCTGAGGCAGCGACTGGCAGTTCTGCTGCTGGCAACGCCTCTGCCACGGCTGCAAACGGATGGGCGAACTCGTTAACTTCATCGGCCTCTTCCCAATGCAAGGTGCTGCCTTGCGGTGAATCGAGCGGCGCTTGATCTTGATGGAACTCATCGACAAAGGTATCAATCGACGAGACTTGGGCTGCCCAGTCAGGTTGGGTCTGGCTCGTTGCCGCAGCGGGGTTCGACTCGTCATTGGTCACATCGGCATCGGCATCGACCGGTGCCGCGTTCAGTTCCGCTTCAGGCTCTTCTGTCAGCGGCTCGATCTGCGGCGTGCTGCCCGGCCCGAAAGGTGCCCGCTCGCGTAACAGTGATTCCAGGTCCAGCAGGGGCAAGTCGAGAAATTCGGGGTCTTTCTTTGGTGTCTGGATTTCGACGTGAACGACTGGTACCGGTTCTATTTCAACTGGCTGTGGCGACAGGAAATCAGTCGGGTCGAACATCAGGCTGCTAGCCGGGGTCATGGCGACTTCAGTCAGCACCGGGATCGGGCCCTGATCTTCGGCGACGTCGGTCAGCACCGGCAGGATGTCTTCTTCTTTACCGCGGATATTGCCGCGGTGGCGCGCCAGCAACGCATCCATCTTGTTAAACAGCGGGTTTACGCTTTCTTCATTTTCTTGATCTATCGTCACGCTTGCGCTCCGCCTGCACGCTTGCGCGCCAGTTCCAGCATGTCTACGGCAACGGGGGTCATGCCCAATCCTTGCCAGGTACGCCAGCGCTCCCGAGCGGCAAGGCGCTCGTTTTCATCTTGCGAGACTATTTCAATAATACGTTCGTGTTCGGCGAAACCGTCTGGCACTTGGCCGGTCCAGTTGAACAACACGTTGCGCGAGGGCAGCAATGCCGGGCGAAAATCAACGACGACAGGCGTTTGCGCTGCGATGTCTTCGTTCGCCCGGCAATGCGGCACAAAGCTGGTATGCGGTGTATCCCACAATACCCGGTCCAGCCGCAGAGCCTCGGCCTCGCTGGCGGCGAGTACCGAGATGCTGAGGTTTTGCGCCACGGCCTTGCCCACGAGCTGGGCTAGCGCCTGCTCGCGGTTTTTCACGTTGAAATAAAAAGTGATCTGGGCCATGGCTACTTTGGGCTGGGTAACAAGCGGGCTATCTTACCGCATCGGGCCTTATTTCTTTTTCGCGGTTTTAGCGGCGCGCTGGTTGAGGAACTCCACCAGCATTGGCACCGGACGACCCGTGGCACCCTTGGCCGCACCAGACTTCCATGCAGTACCGGCGATATCGAGGTGAGCCCAGTTCACGTCTTTGACGAAACGTGACAAGAACACCGCTGCGGTAATCGAGCCACCCGGACGGCCGCCGATATTGGCCATATCCGCAAAGTTGGACTTCAGTTGTTCTTGATAGTCGTCCCACAACGGCATACGCCATGCTTTGTCGCCGGAAGTACCAGCTGCTGCCAACAGTTGCTCTGCCAGTTTTTCGTCATTGGCGTACAAGCCTGTCGCGATATGGCCCAGGGCGATCACGCAAGCACCAGTCAGCGTGGCGATATCGATGATGGTTTCCGGTTCGTACTTCGCGGCGTATGTCAGCGCGTCGCACAGCACCAGGCGGCCTTCAGCATCGGTGTTCAGCACTTCGATGGTCTGGCCGGACATGCTGGTGAGAATGTCACCTGGCTTGTACGCATTGCCAGCTGGCATGTTTTCGCAAGTAGCGATCACACCCACCAGGTTGATAGGCAGCTTCAGTTCAGTCACGGCCTTGAATACGCCCAGCACGGTGGCAGCACCGCACATGTCGTATTTCATTTCGTCCATGCTGTCGCCCGGCTTGAGCGAGATACCGCCCGAGTCAAACGTAATGCCTTTACCAACCAGCACCACTGGCTTGCCCTTGCCGCCTTTGTATTCCAGGGTAATCAGCTTGGGCGGTTCGATTGAACCCTTGGCCACGGCCAGGAATGAACCCATGCCGAGCTTTTCCATGTCGGCGGCTTCGAGCACGTCCACTTTGATCTTGGCTGCTTTGCCCAGCGCTTGCGCCTGGGTTGCCAGATAGGTCGGGGTGCAAACGTTACCCGGGGCATTGCCCAGATCACGGGTGAAGTTCACGCCATGACCAATGGCCAGACCTTGTTGCAGGCCAGCTTGGGCCGCATCCTGGTCGGCTTTTTTGCTCACGGTAATGTTTACATTGGTGAGCGTCGCCACAGGTTCTTTTTTGGATTTGAACTGATCAAACCGGTAGCCTTCGAAAACAAACGCTTGCGCGACGATGGCAGCAGCGGTTTCGATATCCAGGGTTTTGCCTGCAACCAGCAACAGGTGAACACCGGTGCTGGCCGCCTTGCCCGCGATCACGGCTTTGGCAGCGGTGCTGGCTGCAAGGCGCAAGGAAGCTACATCAGCGGTTTCGCCGGTCTGCACCAAAACCACGCGGCGCAATTTGCCGTCCAGCGTCACGTGCGTGCTCAAAATGGAGCCCGCTTTCTCGCCCGGTTCACCGTTGGCAACCAGTGCGGACAACACGCCCGAGGTGGCCGAATCGAGCTTTGACAGGCCTTGTGCCAGCTTTTTGCCAGCGACGGGCAGCACCAATGTCTCAGCGGTGTCTTTTTCGGGGGGGGTGAGATTAATGATATATTCCATGGTGTGGACCTCCGTTGCGCTGATATGTGCAACTTATCTATTGTTGGTGTGAGCCCTTTTGGGGCTTGAGTTTGTGGTGGACCGCCGCATTTGCATGCAAAATGCATGAGAAACGCGGATGGTCCGGTTCCAGGCTCGCGTGATTATTTCCTGTCCCCCCTTATAAGTCAAAAACGCATGCTTTTTCGCAAGACCCTGATTCAGGAAATGACGTGGGTAGCCATGGCGGTGTTCGCCGTGTTGCTGCTGCTTGTCATGACCACACAGGTCGTGCGCTTGCTGGGCCAGGCCGCCATTGGCGCGCTGGCCTCGTCTGCGGTCTGGGCCATGATGGGCTTCGCCGCAGTGCGCTACCTGCCTATTCTCATGTCGCTCATGCTGTTCGTTTCAGTGCTGGCGACGATGACGCGTCTGTGGCGTGACAACGAGATGGTGATCTGGTTCGCCAGCGGCCGCTCCATTCGCAACTTCATTGCACCGGTGCTGGAATTTGCGCTACCGGTGGTGGTGCTGATTGCGGTGCTGTCGACCGTGGTTTCGCCGTGGGCGCTGAAAAAAGGCAATGAGTTCCGCGAGAAATCCATGTCGCGCCAGGAAGTGACTCAGGTCGCGCCCGGCGTGTTCCGCGAATCCCCTTCGGCGGACCGGGTTTATTTTGTCGAGAACTTTACCAATCAGACCAATGCCGGCAATAACGTCTTTGTGCAGATGAAAAAAGATGGCCGCATATCGATCATCATGTCAGAGCGTGGCGGCATGTTTCTGGACAAGCACGATGAACGCTGGCTGTGGCTGGGCAAAGGCCGCTCTTATCAAGGCGAGCCCGGCAAGATTGCCTATGACACAGTGACGTTCGATCACGCCCAATTGCGTATTGAAACCACAGATCGACCTGTGTCCAGCCCGACTACCCAGGCTACTGCAACCATGCAATTGCTGGGCAGCGATAACCCCGAGAAACGCGCAGAAATGGCCTGGCGTATCGCTTTGCCGTTATCGGCCTTGATTCTGACGTTGGGGGCTATTCCTCTGGCGTTCTTTAATCCACGCGGCGGTCGGGCACTCAACCTGGTGGTGGCGGTGTTTGTGTACTTCGTTTATTACAGCATGGTCAATATCATGCAGGCCTGGATTGCTGGCGGCAAAGTGCCGCTCTGGCTCAACATGTGGCCGCTACATATTCTCGCTGCGGGGCTGGTGGTTGGCCTGTATTTCTGGCGTAGCAAAAGCCGGAGCGTGTCATGAAAATTCTGGCACGTTATCTGTTCCGTCAATTGACGGTATTCATTCTGTTCACGCTGGCAGGCTTGCTGGCGCTATACAATTTTTTCGATTTGATTGGCGAACTGGGCGATCTGGGCAAGGGCGGTTATCAGCTCTCCGATGCGTTGCTGTACGTGCTTTTGCAAACGCCTTCCAATGCCTACAACCTGTTGCCGATTGCCGTGCTGATTGGCGGGATTTTTGCGCTCTCCACCTTGGCTGGTAATGCCGAACTGACCGTGATGCGTGCGGCGGGGGTGTCGGTCAAGCGTTTGCTGAGCTGGCTGTTGATCATTGGCGTGCTGTACGGCGCGGTGACCTTGCTGCTGGGTGAGTACGTCGCGCCGGTGGCCAAGCAAGCGGCGAACCAGCATCGGCTGGCTGCGACCAAGGCCATGCTGGTGGGTGAATTCCGCTCTGGCGTCTGGGTGAAGGATGGTCACCAGATTGTGAACATCGCTGAAATGCTGCCCGATCTCACCATTCTGGGCATCCGCATTTACGAATTCGGCGACAAGATGGTGCTGAACCGCATTCTTGAAGGCACCACCGGCAAGTACAAAGGCAACGGTGAATGGCAACTGCAGGATTCCGCCGAAACCCGCTTTGCGCCGAATGAAGGCGGGGTGAGCATGACCAAGGCGGCGGCGGGCAACTGGGCCACGTCGATCACGCCGGAAATGCTGGCGGTGTTGTTGGTCGAGCCATCGCAGATGTCGGGTCGCGCCTTGTATAGTTATATCGATCACTTGCGCCGCAATAACCAGAAAACTTCACGCTACGAGCTCGCCTTGTGGGGCAAGCTTTTTTACCCGCTGGCCTGTTTGTCGATGATCGTGATTGCCTTGCCGTTTGCGCAGACGCAGCGGCGCAGTGGCAATGTGGGCGTGCGCTTGTTCGCCGGGATCATCGTCGGGATGTCGTTCCACTTTCTGAACCAGGTTGTGGTTTATCTGGGTGAATTGCGCAGCTGGCCACCACCGCTGGTGGTGTCGATTCCGACTTTGTTCTTCCTGTTTATCGCCATTGTGATGTTGTGGCGACAAGAGCGTCGTTAAGCGCCGGTCGTTCAGAGTTATCCGATGGTATTTGCCGTCGGATTTGCTAGCATCGCTGCCACTTTCGATCACTGTTTATTACTGGAATCGCTATGCATGTATTGCTGACAGGCGGGGCGGGCTACATCGGCTCGCACACCTATATCGAATTGCTCGCTGCCGGTTTTACCCCAGTCATTTTCGATAATTTCTGCAACGCCAAGCCTGAAGTACTCAACCGGCTGGAGACCATCACCGGCAAGCCGGTGGAATGGGTCAACGCCGATATCCGTGATCGCAAAGCGCTGGATGAAGCCTTCAATCGCTGGCCGATTGGTGCAGTTATCCATTTTGCTGGTCTGAAAGCCGTGGGCGAATCAGTCCAGAAGCCGCTGGCCTACTACGATAATAACGTGGTCGGAACGGTACGTTTGCTGGAAGCCATGAGCGCCGCCAATGTCAAACAGCTGGTGTTCTCCTCGTCGGCCACCGTTTATGGTGACCCGCATGCGGTGCCTATCAATGAAGATTTTCCGCTATCCGCGACCAATCCATACGGTCGCTCCAAGCTGATGATCGAAGACATGCTGCGCGATCTGTTCCGCTCGGATTCCTCCTGGCATCTGGCCTTGCTGCGTTATTTCAACCCTGTCGGCGCGCATGCATCCGGCTTGATCGGCGAAGACCCGCAAGGCATTCCGAACAACCTGATGCCATTTGTGGCGCAGGTGGCAGTGGGTAAGCGCGACAAACTGTCGGTGTATGGACATGACTATCCGACGCCAGATGGCACCGGCGTACGTGATTACATACACGTGGTTGATCTGGCCAAGGGTCACGTCAAAGCGCTGCAAAAACTGGCGCAAGGCTCTGGTACGGTAACGGTGAATCTGGGTACTGGCCTGGGGTATTCGGTGCTGGACATGATCAAGGCGTTTGAAGTGGCCAGCGGTAAATCCGTGCCATACCAACTGGTTGATCGTCGCCCCGGCGATATCGCGGCTTGCTACGCAGACCCGGCGCTGGCGCGCAGCGAGTTGGGCTGGCAGGCCGAGAAAACGCTGGAAGACATGTGCCGCGATTCGTGGCGCTGGCAAAGCGGCAATCCCAACGGCTTCGCTTGAAAGACGTAAAACGGTTACAGCCATACTTGCGTTGATCAAATACAATTGTGTGTGTTTACAGACAACCCGCGTTAGCTAGCGCGGGTTGTTGCTTATTAGCCTTGCAGATCAACGGCACCCAGAAAAACCATGTATTCAGCGACTTTCATTTTCAGGAAAAAACAGTACGACGCCGAGTTCGAGCGCCTTGATGCGTCGATCATGGCCGCCGCACAGTCCATCCCTGAATTTGCCGGACAAGACACTTGGGAAAACGCCGCCCAGGAGCTCACCTGCGTGGTGTATTACTGGCATTCGCTGGCAGGTTTGCGAGCGCTGATGCAGCACCCGGACCATATTACCGCCAAGCAAAACTACCAGACCTGGTACAAGGGCTATCACGTGGTGATCGCCGAAGTCTTGCGCACTTATGGCGACGAGACGATCGACCATCCCACGCGCCAGATCGGCCACGCCGGAGCAGCGCCCTGATGGATCGCAAGCTCGCGGGAAATATTGTCGCGCTTTACGTGGTGAAGGGATTGCAGTACCTGATCTCCTTCGTCACCTTTCCGTTTCTGACCCACGTGCTGCAGGCGCAGTCGTTCGGTGCGATGAACTACGCGGCATCGGTGATCCAGTACGGCATCTTGTTTACCGATTTTGGCTTTGATCTGTCCGCCACCCGCGAAATTGCCGTGGCGCGCGATGACCCGGCGCGGATCGCCGCTATTTTCTGGCGCACCATGGTGGCCAAATCCTGCCTGATGCTGGTGTCGCTGGTGCTGCTCACGGCGGCGATCATGCTGGTGCCGGACTGGCGCATGCTGGCGCCGGTGTTTCTGTTTTCGCTGGCCAATATCGTGGCGTCGGTGTGTTTTCCGACCTGGTATTTCCAGGGCATGGAAGAATTGCGGGCCGCTTCGGTCATCAGCGTGATTGCCCGCGCCTTGTTGCTGGGATTCTTGCTGCTGCTGGTGCGTAGTCCCGACGACGTTGGCCTGGCGGTGGTATTACAAGCCGCGCCGATGATCCTGGCAGGCGCATTCTGGTGGATCATCCAGTGGGGACTACAGCGCCCGGCCTGGGTGCGACCCGGTCAGGCGGATGTCAAAGTCTCGCTGCGGGCTAGCTGGCCATTTTTTCTTTCTGCGTTATCGACCAGCCTGTACACCACTGCCACCACCACACTGGTCGGTCTGTACAGTGGTGTACTGCAGGTGGGCTACTTCTCTGCCGCCAACAAACTGCTGGTTAATGTACAAGGTCTGATCGCCTTGCTGGTGCAGGCAACTTATCCACGCATCGCCCAACTCGCCCATCACAACAAACCGGCGGCGGTATCGATGATCCGCAAAGCCACTTTGTTACAAGGCTCGGCGGGTCTGGTGCTGACCTTGATCCTGCTGATCGGCGCACCGTGGCTGATGCCGTTTCTGGCGGGCAAAGACCTGGCCGCTGCCGCGCCGGTCATGATGTGGCTGGCGCCAATTGTGCTGCTCAGCGCCTTTAGCTACGTATTCGGCATGCAGTCGTTACTACCGTTTGGTGAAGAACGTTATTTCAGCCGCGTATTGATTGTTGCTGGCGTCATTAACGTGCTGGGATTGTTGATCCTGCTGCCGGGCCACGGGGCGGTGCGTGCTGCACAAGTGGTGCTGGCTGTTGAAACATATATCGTCGTCGCTTTCTGGTGGCGTGCCCGCAAGGTTCTGAAGGAGGCTGCTGCCGTATGACCACGCCTGCCGTCAGTATTGTTTTGCCGTGCTACAACAGCGCGCCGTATTTACAGGAAACGCTGGATTCCTTATCCGCGCAGACTTTTACCGATTTTGAATGTCTGGCGATTGACGATGGTTGCACCGATCAAACGCTGGCGATCCTGCAAGCGCATGCATTTCGCGATCCGCGTTTCCAGATCATCACCCGCGAAAATCGCGGTTTGATCGCCACGCTCAATGAAGGCATCGCCGCTGCGCGCGGAGCATGGCTGGCGCGCATGGATGCCGATGACCTGGCTGAGCCCGAACGTCTGCAAATTCAGCTCGCCACCCTGGAACAAACCGGCGCTGACGTGTGCGGCACCTGGGTGCAGTTCTTTGGCGAGCGTTCCGGCATCTGGCAGACCCCGCTGGACGATGCCTCGATCAAATTGCAGTTGCTGTTCAACGTCGCTTTTGCCCACCCCAGCGTAGTGGCCCGCACCAGCTTGCTGCGGGAGGTCCCCTATGACGCTGGCGCAGTTCACGCGGAGGACTACGCCTTGTGGTGCGCACTGGCGACGCGTGGTGCACATTTTGTGAACGTCGCGCAGCCGCTGTTACGCTATCGCTGCCACGCCGGGCAGATCACCCAGACCAAACGGGATGCCTTGCGCCAAACGGCCCAACGCATCCGCGCCGCTTATGCTCTTGTTTTGCTGCCTGCCGCGTTGCAAGCGCGTGCGGTCCAGTTTGCCGAATACGCCGAGCCGGGCCGTACCTTGTTGCCGGACGACTTTGCGGCTTACGCCGATATGCTCTTGGCGATCCATCAAGCGCATCCGGTGGGCGCTGCGGTGCTGGCCGAGGCATGGATCGAAGCATGGCAGCGCACGCAGCCTGCGGCCCAAACCTTGCCGGTGGTCGGGCGCTTGCGGGCGGCTTTACCGTTCGCGCTGGAGCGCAGCGGGTTTTATCGGAAACAATGGATCAAACACCGGCTGGGACAGGGAGTGTTGCAGGCGTTGCAGCGACTCACCGGTAAAGGAAGCCGATGAAAATCACATTCTTCTTGCGCGGCTTGGGTCTGGGCGGAGTGGAACGTTGTGCCGCGCTGGTAGGCGAAGGGCTGGCGGCACGCGGTTTTCAGGTCACTCTGGTCACGCTGGGCGACGCCACCAATCTGTGGCAAGAGCGTACGCGCACGGTGCGGGTGGTGGATTTGTCCCAAGCCTGGCATCCCAAAAAACCGTGGACCTGGCTGGCGGGTTGGCGCGCTGCGCGCAAGCTGGCAACTGAGGCCGATGTGGTGGTTGCCGCCACCTTCCTGATGCCGCTATACATGGCCTGGCTGGCCACGCGCGGGCTGGGCAAACGGCTGGTGGCTTGGGTGCATGGCCCGCTGGCAAACGTGGATGCCGCCGCGCATATGAACCCGGTCCATCGCTTTGCTTGCCAGAATATTTATCGGCGCATTGAGAACATTGTTTTTGTCTCCGGCCACGCTCGGCAATCACTGGGTAAATGGCTTGATGAACCGGTCAAACCAGGCTGGCAAGTTATTCCCAATTTTGTCGAAGACGTCGAGCCGCGGCCACCGCGCTATCCCGGCAACCCGCTGCGCTTGCTGTTTGTGGGCCGTATTGATGTCGAAAAGCAGCCTGACTTGTGGCTGGATACGCTGGCGGCTTTGGTCGAACGCAATCAGCTGGCCCGGCTGACGGTGCTGGGTGACGGCCCGTTGCGTGGGGCATTGCAGGCGCAGGCGGAAAAGCGCGGTCTGGCGGGTTTGATCGAATTTATGGGCACGCGCCATGACGTCGCCGACTTCATGCGTCGCGCAGATTTTTTGCTGCTGACATCCTGGTTTGAAGGCTGCCCGCTGGTGGTGCTGGAAGCCATGAAAGCTGGCCTGCCGGTGGTCACAACCAATGCCGGTGGCGTGGTCGAACTGTTTGGTGAGCAGGCGCACGAATATGTGACCGAAGCGGCCACCGGCGTGGCGCTGGCCGAACTGATTCTGGCGCAAGTTCCTAAACACCCGGCGCTGGCGGCGCAACTGCGTTTGCGCTCGCATGACTATGACAAGCAACTGTTGCTGGAACGCTGGTCCGTGCTGTTTAACCGCGCACCTGGCAAACTGCAATTGCAAAAAACTGAACTGGAGCAACACCGGTGACGATTTCACACAACCGGGTCGCGCTGCTGATTCCGCATTTCAATAATCCACAAGGTATGGTGGAATCGCTGGCATCGGTCGGCGCTGACGAACAGGTTGACGCCTGGGTAGTCGATGACGGCAGTGTGCGGCAACAACTGGATGAAGCCGCCTGCCGTGCTGCATGGCAAGCGCAAGGCAGCTTGAATTTTGTGTATCTGCCGCAGAATCAGGGGATCGAGTTTGCACTGAATGCGGGCCTGGCCGCGTTGATGAATGCCGGTGGTTATGAGTACATCGCCCGGCTGGATTGTGGCGATCTGAATATGCCTGATCGCTGCTCGCGGCAAGCGGCCTATATGGATGCCCACCCAGATGTTTATCTGCTGGGCAGCGCGGTAGTGTTTTTTGATGAAACCGGCGATCGCTTTACGCTCAACCAGCCACAAACGCACGAACAGATCGTGCGGCAAATGCATGTCGATAATGCGTTTACCCATCCGGCTGTCATGTTCCGGGCAGCTGGAGTTCGCGAGTTGGGCGCATACCCAGTGGACTGCAAGGCCGCCGAAGACTTCGCTTATTTCTGGAAATTTGTAGCGCGTTATCGCACTGCAAATCTGCCCGAAATATTGCTCCGGACCGAATACACCACGGCGGGGATTTCGTTATCGCGCCGCCGCCGGCAGCAGTGGTCGCGTTTTAAAGTATTGCTGCGCCATGTGGATTGCGCGCCCCGCTCCTGGTTAATGTTGCTCAAGCCGCTGGTGTGGCTGGTGGTGCCGTTTGGTGTGGCGCGCAAGGTCAAACAATGGCTGGGCGTTCGTAGCTGGTCATAGGCGGACTGGATTGATTGGCATTCGCCGTATGCCGACTGAACAAATTGTGCCCACAGCACTCGTAAAGAACCCAGGTTAAAAGACCGAACAGATTTATCAGAACATGGCCGAAACCCAAAACCGACTCATTTGCCTGATTCCGCATTACAACAACCCGACCGGGCTGGTGAGTTCGCTCGCTTCATTTGGTGCTACCGAACAAGTTGATGTGCTGGTCGTTGATGATGGCAGCGCGCGTGCACCGATAGACGAGCGGGCCGCTCGGGATGCTTTTGCCGCCCAGGGCGTGCTGCGCTTTTTGTTTCTGCCGAAAAACCGCGGCATTGAGTATGCGCTCAATAGCGGCTTGGGCTGGATCGAATCACGCGGTTATGAACTGATCGCCCGGCTTGATTGCGGTGATACCAATGTCGCCGACCGCTTTGCTCGGCAGGTCGCGTTTCTGGATGCGCATCCCGATGTGATGCTGCTGGGCGGCGCCGCCAGCATGGTTGATCCGCAGGGCGTTGAGCAATTTGTGCTGCGCCATCCAACTGCTTATGCGGATATCCAGAAAGCCATGCATCTGAACTCGGCCTTCATCCATCCGGCAGTGATGTTTCGTACCGCTGCGCTGGCCAGCACCGGTCACTATCCGCTTGATGCGCCAGCGGCTGAAGATTACGCCTTGTTCTGGACGTTCACCCGGCAGTTTCCGGTTGCCAATCTGGCCGATGTACTGATCCGCTATGAACTTGATCCGGGCGGTATTTCGCTTTCGAAACGCAATCGGCAGTTGAAGTCACGGCTGGCGCTGCAATGGCGTTACAAAGACGGCAGCCTGGCCGCATGGAAGGGGCTGGCGCGCAGCGTGTTGCTCTTGTTACTGCCATACGGCCTGGTTTTCAAACTCAAGGCACGCTTGCGGCAAGGGAAGGCTGCATGAGCCATATCGTCCATGTGGTCGAGTCGTTCGGGGCCGGTACACTTTCGATGGTGACCGCCATTGCCAACCGCCAGCGCGCCGATGGCTTGCGGGTAACCATCATCCACAGCGTTCGTGAGGAAACGCCGGATAACTGGCGCGAGCTGTTTGCCGAAGGCATTGCGCTGATCCAGCTGCCCATGACGCGTTCGATTTCCCCTGTTGCCGATTTTCGCGCAGGGCGTCTGTTGCATGGCACGCTCAAAACACTGGCGCCGGATGTGGTGCATCTGCATTCCAGCAAAGCCGGCGCGCTGGGGCGGATTCTGAGCATGATTTATCGCGGCCCCAAGTGGTTCTTCTCGCCCCATGGCTTGTCGTTTTTGCAGCGGGCCGAAGGGCGCTTGAAGAATTCGATTTTCTTGTTGATTGAAAAACTGCTGGCGGGTGCGCCGGTGACGTTTGTTGCGTGCTCGCCTGGCGAGGCCGGTGAAATCCGTACGCATCTATCCAAAAACGTGGTCGAAGTGCACAACGCCGTCGATATCGATGCCGTGCCGCTGGCATTGGGCAACGAAGGCGTAGTGCGCATAGGCACGGTTGGCCGCGTTACGCTGGCACGCAATCCGGAACTGTTTGCTGAAATCGCCGCCGCGCTGAGTCAACCCGGCGAGATCGAATTTGTATGGATTGGCGGTGGGGATGAATCCGGTGAAACCGCCCTCAAGCAAGCGGGTGTCAAACTCACTGGCTGGGTTGATCGCAAAGCTGCGTTGCAACATATGGCCGGGCTGGATATCTACATTCAGACCTCGCGCTGGGAAGGCATGCCGGTGGCGGTACTCGAAGCCATGGCCGCAGGCTTGCCGGTGGTGGCAACCGACGTGATCGGTAACCGCGATCTGGTGCGAGACGGCATCAATGGCTACCTGGGGCATACTGCCGCCGATTTCACCGCCCGCTTGGCGTTGCTCGCGCAAGACCGCCACGCTCGCGTTGAACTGGGTCAACGAGCCCGTCACTTCGTACAGGACTATTACTCGCTGGATGTCATGATGGCGGCGCTGTACGCCGCGTATGGCATTCACCCGACAGCAGAACCGGAGACGCCGAAACCTTATGTCGCTTAAACACGAAGGCCCTGAGCGCGCCAAAATCTGGCTGGCGCTGGCCGACTTTGCCGCGCTGGCGATTGCTTTTGCCGTAGCCATGTTGCTGCTGTGGCTGTTCCGCTATCAACGTATCAGCGCCAGTTTTGATTTGTGGTGGATGTGGGAAGGGCGCCAACAAGGCATGGCGTTTTTGCTGCTGGCGCTGTTAACGGTGGCCAACTTCTGGTGGCGTGGTCATTACAGCTTGCGCTTGCCGTTCTGGGATCAACTGCTGGATATCCTGCGCGCCTTGCTGCTGGCCGGTTTGCTCAATGGCATGCTGGTGTTGCTGGGCAAGTTCACCGTGTCGCGGTTCTTGTGGCCGGTGTCGTGGGGCGTGGCGCTGGTGTTGCTGCCGTGGCTGCGCAGCGCGGCCAAAGGCTGGCTGCTCAAGCTCAATATCTGGCAAATGCCAACGGTGATCGTCGGTACCGGCGAGAATGCGCTGGCGGCGTATCGGGCCATGAAAAGCGAACGTCAGTTGGGGTTCCGGATTGAAGCGTTTCTGGCCGTAGGCAAAGACGCGCCAGATAGCGTTGAGGTCAATGGCGCGCTTCTGCCAGTGATCTCCATTCCGTGTGATGGCTTGACCGCATGGCTGGATGCCAACGCCCGCCCGCACGTGGTGGTAGCGGTGGATGAAGAAGAACTCAAAGCCTTGGCCAACCAGATTGAACAGCTGACGCTGCGCTACAAAGACATCCACATCATTCCGCCGATCGCCGGTCTGCCATTGTTTGGTGTGGTGCCGTATCACTTTTTCAGCCATGAAGTATTGTTGCTGCGGGTGCGTAATAACCTGACCGTGCGCACGCTGATGTGGATGAAGCGGATTTTTGACCTGACCGGGGCAATTTTCGGACTCATCGTGCTCTCGCCGATCCTGCTTTACATGATGCTGCAGGTGAAACGTCAGGGCGGGCCGGGCAGCGTGTTCTTTGGTCATGTGCGCATAGGCATGAACGGCAAACCGTTCAAATGCTGGAAATTTCGCACCATGGTGCATAACAGTCAGGAAGTGCTGGAGCATTTGCTGGCGACCGACCCGCAAGCGCGGGCCGAATGGGACAAAGACTTCAAGCTCAAGAACGATCCGCGTATTACCCGCATTGGGCACTTTCTGCGTCGCACCAGCCTGGACGAAATTCCGCAATTGTGGAATGTAATCAAAGGCCAGATGAGTCTGGTTGGACCACGCCCGATCATCGACGAAGAACTGGCCCGCTATGGCGACAAAGTGGACTTCTATCTGGAAGCGCGCCCTGGCTTGACTGGTCTGTGGCAGGTGTCGGGTCGCAACGACACCACCTATGATGAACGCGTGGCGCTGGACGCCTGGTATGTTAAAAACTGGAATCTCTGGTACGACATCGCCATCATCTGCAAAACCATACGCAGTGTGACTGGCGGGCACGGCGCGTATTGAGGCTTGAGGCGTAGGGACTTTCCCGCGCCCCGGCGTTTGGCAGATAGCCCGGTCTGGCTGCAGCAAGCTATACTCGCCAACAGCAATTCAAACGAACGTTTTAATATTCCGTGGGGAGTCACCATGTCCACTTTGGCCGAGCAATTCAAGACCGCGCAGGAAGAAGTTGTCCAACTGAACGACGCGCCGGATGTACAAACCAAGCTCAAGCTGTACGCGCTGTACAAGCAAGCGACCGATGGCAATGTCAACGGCGATCGCCCTTCAGCCATTAACTTTGTAGCGCAGGCCAAATACGACGCCTGGGCCAAACTGCAAGGCTTGTCGAACGATGAGGCCATGACGCAGTACGTGGCGTTGGTGGAAGAACTCAAAAAGAACGACAGCTAAGCAAAAAGCAGTTGGAGAAAAGGCCGGTCAGTTACCGGCCTTTTTGTTGGGTTTGATTTCCCGTTCTGATTGTTTCCGTCTGCTCAACCGTGAGCACAGCGGAACCCACTCGATAAGGATGCGGCTAGCCAATGACTAAATCCATTGCTGAATATTCGGGGCTTGAATTGTTGCAAGCCATGGCCCGGGGCGAATTGCCTGCGCCTTCCATTACCGTAACCATGCCGATGTCGTTGCTGGAAGCGGACGCTGGTTTTGTGCGTTTTGCGGCCAAAGCGGATGAGCGCCATCTGAATCCACTGGGCGGGGTCCATGGTGGCTTTGCCGCAACGGTGCTCGATTCTGTCACCGGTTGCGCGGTGCATACCATGCTGGAGGCTGGCGTTGGCTACGGCACGGTTGATCTGACTGTGAAAATGCTCAAGCCAATCCCGCGGGACGTGCCATTGGTGGCCGAAGGCAAGGTGCTGCATATCTCCCGCACCTTGGGCGTGGCTGAGGGCAGTATCCGCAATGCGGAAGGAACGCTGCTGGCACATGCCACGGCGACCTGCATGATTCTGCGTCGCTGAAACGGAGCGGATTCATCCAGAACAAAAAGAGCAGCCACAATGGGCTGCTCTTTTTGTTGTTACCCCTGCAGTTCTCCCGATAACTCCTGGCGAGAATTCCGGGTAGCAAGGATTGACCAAATCAGCCTTCAGATCTCATTGCACCTGCTGCCGGGTCTTGTACATCGAGAACAACACGCCAGCCAGCAACAGACCAAACGTCACGGTCAAAGACAGCACCGACGGCACTTTGATGCCGGCATAAACCAGGCCGATTTTTACGCCAATGAAGATCAGGACCAGAGCCAGCGCGTACTTCAGGTATTCGAATCGATGCACCATGCTGGCGAGCGCAAAGTACAAGGCGCGCAAGCCAAGAATGGCGAAAATGTTCGAGGTGTAAACCACAAACGGATCTTGGGTAATGGCAAAGATCGCCGGAATGCTATCCACCGCGAAAATCAGATCCGCGCCTTCGACCATCAGTAAAGCCAGCAGCAACGGCGTGCCCCAGCGGCCAGCCGCCATGCCATGCTTCTCGCCGCGGATCACAAAATGATTGCCTTGCAGTGTGGGCGTCAGGCGCAAATGGGTTTTGAGATACCGAAACAACTTGCTGTCTTGCAGCGTGTGTTCTTTTTCTTTGGCAAACAGCATTTTGAAGCCGGTGAACACCAGAAACAGGCCAAAGAACAGCAACAGCCATGCAAATTCATGCACCAGCGCCGCGCCCAGACCAATCATGATTGCGCGCATGACCAGCGCGCCCAGAATCCCCCAGAACAGCACGCGATGCTGATAAACGCGCGGAATCGCCAGGCTGGTAAAGATCATGGAAATGATGAACACGTTGTCCATCGATAATGATTTCTCCACCAGAAACCCGGTGTAGAAATCCATGCCGTCGCGGGCCCCGCGCGAATACCAGACCCAGCCGCCAAATGCCAAGCCAGCGCAAATGTAGAATGCGGACAGCTTCAGGCTCTCGGCAATCGAGATTTCCTTGTCTTTTTTGTGCAGCACGCCCAGATCAAACACCAACAAGGCGATGACTACGACGGCAAAAACACCCCAGCTAAATAGATCAGACACGTAAAAGGCTCCGGGTACGGTTGGCTTGCTGTATTGTTTTAATGATCATTTCATAACTGCTGCCAGTTTGACTGAAGCAGCTAACAACAGATACTTGCCAGACACAATAGTTCCATGCTGATTGATAGTCATTGCCACCTTGATGCCCCCGAGTTCGACGCAGATCGCGACGCTGTGGTCGAGCGCTCACGCCTGGCCGGTGTAAAGCGCTGGGTTGTTCCAGCGGTGACCGCAGCTACGTTCGCCACCACCAAAGCCATGCTGCGTTATACCGGGGTCGCGCCTGCCTATGGTTTGCACCCGATATATGTGGCAGAACACCGGGATGAACATCTGGTACAACTCGCGCAATGGTTGCAAGCCGAACAACCTGTTGCCGTGGGTGAGATCGGTCTGGACTTCTTTGTAGAAGGTCTGGATGCCGTGCGCCAGGTGCAAATGTTTGAGGCACAGCTCAAACTGGCGCGGGATTTCGACTTGCCAGTGATTGTGCATATCCGCCGCTCGCAAGATCAGGTCCTTAAGTATCTGCGCAAATGGAAAGTGCGCGGTGGCATTGCACATGCTTTCAATGGCAGTGGCCAACAGGCCGATGAGTTTATCAAGCTGGGTTTCAAGCTTGGTTTTGGTGGAGCGATGACGTATTCGGGCTCGCAGCGTATCCGTAAACTCGCTGCCGAATTACCGCTTGAGGCCATCGTGCTGGAGACGGACTCGCCTGATATCCCGCCTTCCTGGCTGGATCGGGGACGCAACGAACCTTTACATATGTCGGCCTGCGCGCAAGTTCTGGCTGACCTGCGCGGCGATACCGTGGAAAATATAGCCTCGGTAACCGTGGCCAATACCCTGGCCGTCTTGCCGCGCCTTGCTGGCTGAGCAGTTCTCCGTATCCGGTTATGAGCTTCAGCCTGGTTTTTATGGATTTTTGAATAAGGCGTTGCGTGCACTGCGCTGCACCCGCCTGTAACGGGATTTGCTATGTCTTGGTCTTTACGCCTGGCGCATCATGCCGATTTGCCGGTGATCGTCGATATCTACAACAGCACCGTCGCCTCGCGCGAAGTCACCGCTGATACTGAACCCGTCAGTATGGCCAGTCGCGAAGACTGGTTTGCCGCACACCAGAAAGCCACGCGGCCATTGTGGGTAGTGCAGGATGAACAAGGCGCGGTTGCGGGCTGGATGAGCTTTTCATCCTTTTACGGCCGCCCGGCCTATGATGGCACGATTGAGGTGAGTATCTATCTGGCCGAAGCGGCGCGCGGCAAGGGATTGGGGAGCTGGCTATTGCAACAAGCCATGGTGATCTCACCTTCGCTCGGCGTCAAAACCATCCTTGGTTTCATCTTTGGTCACAACCAGCCCAGCCTCGGTTTATTCCGCAAGTTTGGCTTTACCGAATGGGCCAATCTGCCACGCATCGCCGTGCTGGATGACGTTGAGCGGGACTTGATCATCCTTGGCCTGCGCTTGCCTGAATCGGCCTGATTCCTGGCTTGGTGCATACGAAAAGAGCCATCCAGACCGGATGGCTCTTTGTTTATGGTCCCTGGCAGCTGCCGCGTCAGCTTATACGCCCAAACCAAGCCGGACTTCATCCAGTGTCGCCGCAACGATATTGCGAGCGCGCTCAGTGCCATCGCGCAAAATGCTCAGCACTTGCTCTGGATCGCGGGCAAGCGCATTGCGGCGCTCGCGAATCGGCTCCAGGAATTGCTGCACACATTCTTCCAGATGATGGCGGATCACCGCGTCGCTCAAGCCGCCACGACGGTATTTGGATTTCAGGTCATCCAGAAAATGGATGTCGGTTTCGAAAGCGTCCAGGAAGAAGAACACTTCATTGTGATCGACATCGCCTGGCGCTTTGCTGCCGGGCCGGTTTGGGTCTGTCGCTAGCGCGTGGATCGCCGCGCTGATGGCGTCCGGGTTGGCGGCCAGTGGCATGGCGTGGGCTGCCGAGTTGACCGCTACACGATTACGGGCGGTGGCGGCCATGACGGGTGCGGCTTCAACCAGAATTTGTGTACCGGCGCGTTCGTTCACTGCACGTACCAGCTGATTTCCGCGTTCGACCATGATCGCTTGTTGCGGGTCGGTGGTCGGAACCAGCCGTGCCTTCAAGGCTGTGATATCGGCAATCCCATGGTTGGCGATCACGGTGCTCTGGCTACCCAGAATGTCCGCGCCCAAGCGGGCGTAGCACGCAGTCAGCTCATGCAGTTCTGGCACCTGGGATTGCACAAACAGCGTGCTGCGGGCCGGATCAATCCCGATTGCCAGGTAATCCAGCGCCACGTCGATCACGTTGCTTGCATTGGCGTCGGTATCAGCCAGCATCAAAAACTGGCGATGCTTGTCCTGGTAATTGAGGCGATGCCGCAAGGTGCGCACGTAATGACCGAGACCAAGCGGGCCGGTGGCTTTATCGCCAGTCAACAGAATCTGGTTCGGTGGGATTACGGTCATGATCGAGTGCTCCTGCGGATTGTGATCCGCTTTGGGTGAAGCGCCGATTCGGGGGAGGGGGATTCCAGAAACACCAAAGCCGCCTGAATCGGCGGCTTCGTATAGTCAAAATGATACGCGTGGCCGCCAGTTAGAAGCGATACCACCAATAAAAGCTAGCAACAGAAGGGTGCTGGATTTGCGTATTCATGCTTTTAACTATGCCCTGGATCAAAAATGCTTGTAAAGAATTATTTTTCAGGCTGCGGTGTGAGAAATACCGCACACCGGGCAGGCCGGGTCCTTTTTGTAGCGCATCTCGCGCCATGCCATATTGCGCACATCCAGCAGCAGCAAGCGCCCAATTAGCGGTTTGCCGACGCCGGTAATGAGTTTGAGTGCTTCTGCCGCCTGCGCCGTGCCGATCATGCCGGTCAGCGGTGAGAACACGCCAAATGTGGCGCACGGGCTGTCGCTGGCGTCGCCTTCTTCGCCAAACAGGCAGTGATAACACGGGTTGGTGGCGTCGCGTGCATCAAAGGTGGTGAGCTGACCATCAAAGCTCACGGCGGCCCCTGAGACCAGTGGCACCCGCGCAGCGACGCAAGCGCGGTTCACTGCATGGCGGGTGGCAAAATTGTCGCAGCAATCGAGTACCAGGTCCGCCCCCCGTACGAGTTCTAGCAGTCGTTCGCCGGCCAGCCGCTCACCAAGTGGCGTGATGTGAATTTCGGAATTGATAGCAGCCAGCGTTTGCGCGGCAGATTGGGCCTTGTTCCAGCCAATGCGATCCTGGCTGTGGATGATCTGCCGCTGCAGGTTGGTCAGGTCAACCTCATCAGCATCGGCAATGGTGAGCGAGCCCACGCCAGCGGCGGCCAGATAAAGGGCTGCGGGCGCACCCAGACCACCGGCGCCCACAACAAGTACCTTGGCGGCACTGATCTTTGCCTGGCCTTCCACGCCAATCTCATCCAGCAAAATATGGCGGCTGTAGCGCAGCAACTGGTTGTCGTTCAGGTCAGGCACTGCTGCGATGTTTATGGACTGGGTCATAGGGTATGGATCAATGAAAACGGGGCCAAAGCCCCGTTCGATGTGCGGTCGGGATCAGTGTGATCCCCAATGCAATTGCCGGTTACAGATAGCGCCGCAGTTCTTCAGGCGTATCGTCATGGTCGCCATGCAAGTGGTGTTCCCACGCCTTGACGAATACTTCACGACTCTTGGTGGGATGCTCGGGGATTTGCGTATTATCGCGCTGAACGTCTTCCGTGTAATGGATCAAAGCCCGCTTGATCTTTTGCAGAATACTGCCGTCCAGATGAAATCCGCCGCTTTGCAACCAGGTTTCCAGCTCCAGTAGCGTATGTTCCAGCACATCGTAGTGAACGGTAACGCGACGTTCGCTTTCGTGCGGCTGCACCACTACGCCGGGGATGCGGCCAAGCAGGCGAGCCGCCTGCACTGCCTGATCTGTGGGCAGGACGTGAAACACGATGTCATGTGTTTTCTGGCGTTCGGGTGGCGTGTGGGCGGACGTCATGGCAAAACTTCCCGTTACTGGCGTCGATGGCTTTAGCTTAGGCGCTTTGGCGCAATTTTGCATCGCTGAACTTGCAAACGGCATAGGCCAATACAACACCGCCAAAGAAAAACCCCGCATATAGCGGGGTTTTTGGGGCAGAGCGCGAACCGTTTACTTCGCTGCAACCGGTGCCGAAGCAGCCGGTGCGACTGGCGCGCCCTTGTTTTGCAACAGTTGCTGCACCTTCAACACGTTCAGAGCCTGTTGCAACTGGTAGTCGTTCTTCGAAACTAGTTGGCGTGGGCCTTCGCTATCGGCTTCGCTGGCGGTCAGTGCCTGTGGTTTGATTACAGGTGCTGCGTTCAGCTTGATCGCTGGCGTGGTGTCCTTGTCTTTGGGCTTGGGTTTGCCGGCATCTTTATCTGTCGGATTGTCCAGATGGTGCTCAAGATCGGATTCGTGCACTTCCAGACCGCTGAAGTCGCCACGACCGGCCACTGTGGCTTCTGCCACTTCGATATCCGGCGTAATGCCCTTGGCCTGGATGGAGCGGCCATTTGGCGTGAAGTAACGTGCGGTTGTGATCTTCAGTGCCGAGGTAGCGTCAATCGGCAGCACGGTTTGCACCGAACCCTTACCGAACGATTGCGTACCCAGGACCAACGCCCGTTTGTGGTCTTGCAACGCGCCGGAGACGATTTCCGAAGCCGATGCCGTACCGCCGTTCACCAGTACCACGATCGGCACTGTTTTCACGTCTTTGGGCAGATCTTTGAAGTAATCGCTCTTGGCATCATCGCGCTGATAGTTGGAGCGATCAGCAGTCAGGCGCACTTTGGAGTCCGGTGTACGGCCTTCGGTGTAAACCACCAGATCCCCTTGCGGCAAGAACGCGGCAGACACACCCACGGCGGAATTCAGCAAGCCGCCGGGGTTGTTACGCAGATCCAGCACCAGACCCTTGAGCGGACCCTTGTTTTGCTTGTACAGATCGCCCAGCGCAGTGGCCAGGTTCTCGGTTGTGCGTTCCTGGAACTGGGTAATGCGGATATAGCCGTAGCCTGGTTCAGTCAGTACCGACTTCACGCTTTGCACTTTGATGATGGCGCGCTTGAGCGGCAGGATCAGAGGCTTGGTTTCGCCTTTGCGCAACAGCGTCAGCGTGACGGTGGAGCCCGCCTTGCCACGCATTTTGCTGACGGCGTCATTGAGCGACATGCCCTGAACCTGGGTGTCATCGATCTTGACGATGTAGTCGCCTGGCTTCACACCCGCCTTGAAGGCTGGAGTGTCTTCGATCGGCGAAACCACGCGGACCAGGCCGTCTTCCATATTCACTTCAAGACCCAGACCGCCAAACTCGCCTTGCGTGCTGACTTGCAAATCTTTGAAGGCGTCTGCATCCAGGTAGTCCGAATGCGGATCAAGACCCGAAACCATGCCCTTGATGGCGTTGTCGATCAGTTTTTTGTCACTGACCGGTTCGACGTAACTTTGTTTGATCAGGCCAAACACCGTGGAAAACGCGCGCAGTTCATCCACTGGCAGTGGATTGGCGCTGGCATCTTTGTCTGCCACCGCAGTGAACGACAAGCTCAGCGCGACCCCAAGGCCAATGCCGGCAAGTACGAGTGCAATTTTCTGCATTTTGCTGGCCGGCTTGTGGGCCGGTTTCTTCAGGCTGGGCATTCAATAGCTCCAAATAACGGGTGTTTGTGTCATGTTAACGGCTATCCGGCCCAGGAGAGCGGATCCAGCGGTTTTCCGTGCTGGCGGATTTCAAAGTATACGCCCGAATCCCCCATGCCACCGCTGTTGCCACTTGTAGCAATGGTGTCGCCTGCGTTGACGGTATCACCAACCCGTTTCAGCAGACTTTCGTTGGCTGCATAGATGCTCATATAGCCGCCACCGTGATCAATAATCATCATGTTGCCAAAGCCACGCAGCCAGTCGGCAAAAACCACCCGACCGGTAGCGACCGCCTTCACCGGCAGGCCACTGGCTGCCCGGATAAACACGCCTTTCCAGGTCGCGCCTTCTGCGCGTTGTGTGCCAAACCGGCCGATTACGTCGCCCTTGAGTGGCAGGCGTAAACGCCCCTTGAGCGCAGCGAACTGCTGACCAGACAGGCTGGCATCCGGCTCTACTGTGTTCTGGCGGGTGACCTTGTCCTGCGCTGGCGCGGTATCCGGGGCTGGCGTTGGGTTGACTTGTGCGGTTGTATCACTGTTGACGTTATTGGCTGGTTGAGCCTGATTCTTGTTTTTCGCCGCATTGGCAGCCTGTTTACGGCGCGCTGCTTCTTCACGCGCCAGACGCTGGGCTTCGGCCTTTTTGCGAGCTGCTTCCTGTTGCGCCCGCTTTAATTCTTGTTGCTTGATGATGGCATCCAGCCGGGCAATCAGCGTAGTCATGCGCTTTTCATCGGCCTGCAATTTGCCGATCTGGTTACGCTGGCTATTGATCTGCTGGGAAAGGCTGCTCAACACCTGCTGCTTTTCTTGCTGATCGTTGAGTAACTCGGCCTTTTGGGCGGCTTTTTGCCGGGCAAGTTCCTGCAGTTCGTCGTTTTTCTCGCGAATCCGGTCAGAAACTTCGTTGAGCTGATCCAGTTGCTGCTGTAACTGCTGCGCCAGTTGTTGTTGCGCGGCAGTCAGATAGCGGTAGTAGGTCAACTCGCGACTGGTTTGATTGGGATCTTGCTGATTGAGCACCAGCCGCCAGGCTTCCAGTTCGCGGGTGCGATAGCGGCTGTTGAGCAGGCCAGCCAGACGCTTCTGGCTATCGCGAATGCTGTTGCGGGTGTTGCCAATGTCGATTTCCATTTGCGCCAATTGCGCGCTGGTGAGCTGGCGCTGGCTGGAAAGATCATTCAGGACCCGATTGGCGTCGGAAATGGCTTTTTCCGACTGCTGCAAAGCATCTGCTGCATCTTTGCGGTGGGATTCGTTGTTAGCCAGATCGTGCTTGAGCTGATCGATCTGGCCACGCAAATCCTGCAACTCACTCTGTTTTTCCTGCTTGTCCTGTTTCGGGGCAGGGCTGACAGTAGATACGGCAGGCGCCGCCGAAGCCAGAGTGGCTGCGGCGGCAAAAAAGAAACCTGCGAGTATCAAGCTGCGGCTCGGCACGAGTCGGATTTAGTCAGGCTATAGAGTCAGTTGCAGTGGGTCAGGCGAAAGTCACCAGCGATTTGCCGGTCATGTCTACCGGTTGCGGCAGGCCCATGATAGCCAGCAAAGTCGGCGCGATGTCTTTCAGTGCGTATTCACCACGTGGCGCCATGGTTGCCGGACGACCAACGTAGATGAAAGGTACCACGTCGGTGGTGTGCTGGGTATGTGGCTGGTGCACACGGTGGTCGTACATCACTTCGCAGTTGCCGTGGTCGGCAGTAATGACTACTTCGCCACCCGCTTTGAGCATGGCCTCAACACACTGGCCGACACAGGCATCCAGCGTTTCTACCGCCTTCACTGCCGCATCAAACACACCGGTGTGACCGACCATATCGCCGTTGGCCAGATTGCAGATAATCGCTGCGTACTGGCCGGATTCGATGGCCTCGACAATCTTGTCAGTCACTTGAGGTGCGGACATTTCCGGTTGCAGATCATAAGTGGCGACTTTGGGCGACGGCACCAGGATGCGGTCTTCGCCCGGGAATTCTTTTTCTTCGCCACCTGAGAAGAAATACGTCACGTGCGGGTATTTTTCAGTCTCGGCAATGCGCAGTTGTTTCAGACCCAACTGGCCGACGTATTCGCCAAAGCTGTTGGAAACCTTGGGCTTTTCATAGGCCACCGGGAAGGAATACGCCTCGGCATACATCGTGGCGGTGCAGAAGTATCCCCAGTTGATCTGGCGCGCGCGGGCGAAGCCGTCAAAGGCTGGATCAGTCAGCGCCACGGCGATTTCACGCGCACGGTCAGCGCGGAAATTCATGAACACCACCACATCGCCATCTTGCGCGCGGGTTGGCGCGCCAATGCTGGTGGCTTTGACGAACTCATCGTTCTCGTCACGGTCGTAAGCGGCTTGCAGGCCATCGAGTGCCGTTGCTGCCTGGTACAAGCCCTTGCCCTCAACGATCACGTTCCAGGCTTCAACTACGCGTTCCCAACGCTTGTCGCGATCCATTGCCCAGTAGCGGCCAGTAATCGATACGATGCGCGCGCTACCAGCTGCATCACAGACTTGTTGCAGTTTTTCCAGGTAAGCTACGCCGCTGCGTGGTGGCGTATCACGGCCATCCAGGAACGCGTGAACGTGAATCTGTTTGACGCCAGCTGCTGCGGCATCGGTGATCAGAGCGTGGATGTGCGACTCGTGGCTATGCACGCCGCCATCAGAGACCAGGCCCAGAATGTGTAGTGTTTTGTGTTCATGCCTGGCGATTTCGATCGCTTGCGCGAATACTGGGTTCAGGCCCAGTTTGCCGTCGGCGACATCGCAGTCGATACGACTGATATCTTGCTGCAGTACGCGACCAGCACCGATATTCAAGTGACCGACTTCGGAGTTGCCGAATTGGCCTGCTGGCAAACCGACAAATTGCTCGGATGCATTGATGGTGGTCCAGGGGTATTGGGCCAGCAGACGGTCAATATTGGGTTTCTTTGCGGCAGCAATCGCGTTGTCTTGTGTTTCTTCGCGATAGCCAAAGCCGTCAAGAATAAGAAGAAGAACCGGTTTTACCTTACTGGGTGTGGCGGCGTTCATTCTGCAGCAAAAGCCTTATCGTAAATCGCAAATGCCTCGTAGTCGGGCGTTGCGGTAGGGTTCCAAAGGTGGTTAGATATTCTATCCTATTGGAATTACTTTGCTGCGTAAGTATTCCGGCACTGCGTAATCGTATCAACCCGCAATTTCATACTGGCGGCTGTGCTGCCAAAGAACCGAGGACAATGGATAACCCTAACACCTTGATGACCGACGAGCATATCGATCAGGCTTCCCGCGCCATGAAGGCGATGTCACATCCGTTGCGGTTGAAAATTCTCTGTGTGCTGGGCGAAGGCGAAGTCAGCGTGCAGGAAATCGTCGATCAGGTTGGCACCACGCAATCGAATATTTCCCAGCATCTGGCGCTGATGCGTGAAAAAGGCGTTTTGCGCACGCGTAAAGACGCCAATCGCGTGTTCTATCGCGTTGGTGATATCCGGACGCTGGAAGTGATTGCCATGCTGCGGGACGTGTTTTGCGGATTTTCTGGCTGAGATATGCCAAATGCACACCAGTGACTGAATGAAGCAAATGAAGCCGCGCTTGCAATGCAAGGCGGCTTCATATTGGGGCTTGATACTATTTCATCTGTTAATTCTTTTTGCTGCCCAGCAGACCATCCAGGGTCTTTTTCATCGCGTCCGGCTTTACCCGTCCCAAGTCTTTGACTGTGATTTTTCCTTGCGGATCAATCACGACGGTGAACGGCAGCGCGCCCTGCACATTGCCCAGTTTTGACATTAACTCCAGTGCGTCGCCGTCACCCAGCAAGGTTGGATAAGTGACCTGATACTGCTTGGTGAATTGCGTCACCGGGGCGATCTCGTCAATTGCCACGCCAACAAACTGCACCTTGTTGCCATAGGCTTTGTGCAGCTTCACCAGATCTGGCGTTTCTTCCCGGCAAGGCCCGCACCACGGCGCCCAGAAGTTGATCACCATCGGTTTGCCACTCCACTGCGAGAGCTTTTGCGGCTTGCCCTGCAGGTCTTTCAGCGACGTATCCAGCGCTGAGTCGGCCCAGGCTGCGCTGGCCAGCAGCGACAGGGAAAGTGCAACGGCGCCGAGTACGCGCCCGGTTCTCAGGATTGTCATTGTGGATTGTTTCCTTGAGCGAGTTCTCGCAACAGGGCAGCAAAATCGGTCGCTTTGGGTTCGCCCACTTCACGATGCCGTTGCAACTGGCCTTGCTGGTTATAGAACAGCATGGCCGGCGGTCCGTACAGGCCGAATTGTTTCAGCAACGCGGCATCATCGGCGGTGTTTTTGGTGACATCAGCACGTAGCAGCACAAACTTGCCCAACTCGGCTTTGACTGCCGGGTCTGGCAACACGTTACGTTCAAACTCGATACAAGAGACGCACCAGTCGGCGTAGAAATCCAGCATGACCGGTTTGCCATGCGCTGCGGCAACCGCTGCATCCAGTTCAGCAATCGAACTCACATTCTGGAAGTCGCCATTGGCGGATTTGAGCCAAAGCGGATGGCTGATCCAGACTGCAGTGGCCAACAGAATGACGCCAAAGACGCGCTTCACGTTGCGCATCGCGTTACCCGACAGCCGCGGCAAAACGGTGGCACCAAATGCGCCGATGAGCAGCAATGGCACGCCAGTGCCCAGTCCCAACGCATACAGCGCACCGCCACCCAGACCGATATCGCCCGTTTTGGCCATATACGCCAACGCGCCAAACAGCGGCGGGGCCATGCAGGCGCCGACCAGCAGTGCGGACAAAATACCCATCACAAACACAGGACCGAGCTTGCCGCCGGGCATGCGGTTGGCAAAATTGTTCACTTTGCTCTGAAAGCCGCCGGGCATTTGCAGGTTAAACAAGCCGAACATCGACAGCGCCATCACCACAAAAAACAGGGTCAGGACGATCACAGTGACGGATGACTGCAATTGCACGGTAAGCAGCGTGCCCGTGCTCGCCGCAGCGATACCAACCACCGTATAGGTCAGCGCCAGACCTTGCACGTAAACAAAGGTCAGCCCGAATGCTTTCCAGCGCCCTTGCGACTGGCCGATCACAATGCCAGAGACAATCGGCAGCAGCGGATACATACAGGCGGTCAGCGATAACCCGATTCCGGCCAGGAAGAACAGCCCGACCGTGGCGGCCAGGCTAGCGCGAAAAAAACCGCCAGGTCCTCCGTCATCCGCTGCCCCCGAATTGGCTGCAAGGGCAGTGCTGCCAGTGGCCGCGCCAAACAATTGGTTTAACTGATTTGGCTGGCCGGGTTTGTCCATGTGCGAGGCATTGTCCGCGGCCGTAGTCAGCTTGACGGTTTGTGGCGGGTAACACACGCCTACTTCGGCACAGCCTTGCATGCGCACCGTCAGTTGCGGACTGGCGGGCCAGGGTTTGTCGCTAACCAGTCGCACATCCAGATTGTGCGGATAAATTTCCACCTTGCCGAAATTGGGGTCGTTCTTTTGTTTGCCTTGCGGGAAAGCGGGCGTGAACGCCTGATCCGGCTGGCTGGTGATTTTGATGCGGTCACGGTACAGGTAGTAACCCTCAGCCACGGCAAAGTGGACATTCAGGGTATTGGCATCCACGCTTTCCACCGAAGCGCGAAAAGCCTGGGTGGGGGGCAGCAAATCTTTTTCGTCTACCGCATGTGCAGGGCAGGCCAAGGCAATCAGGCCGAGCGCCGCCAGCATGACGGTTGAGACAAATCGGGCAAACAGCGAACGCCGCACGTTACTTCTCCAGTGTTTCGGTGACCAGCCACGCCATATACAGCGGGTGGACGGCTTGGGCCGGCAAGGCAATGATTTCCGGCACGTCATAAGGGTGGTGCTCCGCCAGCCACGATTGCAGCGCGGGATAGCGGTCGCTGGTGGTTTTTATCAATAAAGGAACTTCTGCGGTTGTTTCGATTCTTTCTTCCCAGCGGTAGACTGACTGGATTTGCGGCAGCAGGTTCACACAAGCTGCCAGGCGCGCAGTAATAATCCCGTCGGCCAGCATTTCTGCAACGCGCTGATCGGGGCAATTACAAAGCACCACTACCGCTTTATTCATCGATTGTTTTCCATCCGGATCGCTACATGCCTTATTTTCTACTCGCGCTACTGGCCTGGCCAGTGCTCGAAATCGTCGTCATGATCATGGCCGCCAAAGCCTTTGGCGTTGGCTTGCTGATTGCATGGCTGGTGATTGCCGCCATTGTCGGCGGGCTGATGTTACGCCATCACAAACTCGCTGTTGCGATGTCGTTGTTCTCCGACATGCGTCAGGGACGAATTACCACCGGGTCGTTGTTCTGGGTGGCGCGTTATTATATTTCCGCGATCTTGCTGCTGCTACCGGGGTTGATTGGTGACGTCGTGGCGTTGGTACTGCTGTTGCCATGGGGCGGAAAAACACCTACGGCTGGTGCGCCGCAGGACGAAGGCATCATTGAAGGGGATTTTCGCCGCATTGAGCCACGTTCGGACCCAAACCGGCAGATTGATCGTTAATCGCCGCACCAGCTTTAGCCAGGTGTTAGCAAAGACGCGGGGTCGATTGGACTGTTTTCAACGATCACCGTCTTGCGCCGGCTGGCCGCCCCCGCTTTCAGGCTGACCTGGCGTAGCGGCACAGCGAAGGTTTGCGCAATAAACGCCAGCAAGGCCGCGTTGGCCTTGCCGTCCACCGGTGGGGCGGCCAGGCGGATTTTCAGCGCATCGCCATACAATCCAGCGATTTCCGTCTGTTTTGCGCCCGGCTGGATATGCAGATGCAGCACCAGCCGGGTTTCTTGCATTTCAAACCAGCTCACGCTGCGATACGCACATTCTGCAAGATGATCGGTTCCAGCCCGGCGACCACCACATTCAGCAGCAATTGAATGATCAAAATGAGGATCAGCGGGGTGATGTCGATCCCGCCAATGGTGGGAATCATGCGCCGCAAAGGTCGCAGGAACGGCCCGGTAATGCCTTCCAGAATCGGCATCAGCGGGTTATAGGGCGAAATCCACGACATCAGCGCTTGCCCGATGGTTGCGGCGAACAACAGATACAGCGACATCTTCACCAATTCCAGCACGGCTGCCAGCAGCAGGGCGACGATGGACAGCGGCGAGCCAAAAATGAATGGCCACGGCGTGATCGCCAGTAGCAGCAGGTGCATCAGGAACGCGCAAATCCACGCCAGCAGCACGCTGGCCATATCCAGATTGCGCCAGGATGGGATTACCCGTCGCACTGGCAGCACGATCCAGTTGGTCGTAGCCAGCACAAACTGCCCGATCGGATGCTTGAACGAGACTCGCCCTGCTTGTAGATAAAACCGGGTCAACAACAACAGTATGAAAAACTCCGCAATATTGCGGACCAGAAACTCGAGCGTGCTCGATAGCATGGCAACGCCTCCGTTCAGAGTTCGGAATCCCGACCGAGTTCATCACCCAGCTCACGCGAACGCGCGGCTGCCGCTTGGGTGGCGGCGATAATCGTCGCGCGCACCTGGCTGTTTTCCATCGCGTTGATGGCTCGTTCGGTCGTGCCACCCTTGGAGGTGACTTTGACGCGCAAGGTAGCGACGTCATCTTCGCTTTGCGCTGCCAGCTTCATGGCTCCGGCGACTGTCTCATAAGCCAGCTCGCGTGCTACTTCGGGGGCGAAGCCTTGTGCTCGGGCGGCTGCCTGCAAAGACTCGATGAAATAAAACACATAAGCTGGACCACTGCCGGAAATGGCGGTAATGCCATCCATTTCGCTTTCTTCTTTCAGCCACACCACTTTGCCTATCGAAGTCAGGATGGTTTCGGTAGCCGCGCGATCTTCACTTGAGACGCCTGCGGTGGCGTACACACCAGAAATTCCCGCCTGCACCAGCGCTGGGGTATTAGGCATGACGCGAACAATGCGGCTGTAACCGCCTAGCCAGCGTGAAATGGTTTCGGCACGCACGCCAGCGGCAATGGAAACGACCAGTGCGTTCCCGAGCCGCGGTAACGCAGCCTGAGCAACCTGGCGCAATTGCTGCGGTTTGACGGCAAAGATCACCACATCGCTGACGGGGAGATCATCTTCCGGGGCGGAGGCAGTCACCTTGTATTGGGTGACCAGTTGTTCGCGCTTGATCAGTTCCGGATCAACCACGTGCAACTGATCTGCCGGGAAGCCCTGCCTGACCAGGCCGCCGATCATGGCTCCAGCCATGTTGCCGCCACCGATAAAGGTAATCTTCATGTGTCTTGGTATCCCATTGACTGAGCTTTGAATTGTTGGTGTGGTCACCGGCGTCGGGCGCCATGGTGGTCCAGTCGCCTGCGATTATGCCGTCATTTTGTTCGGGCGGGCGCCAAATAATGCGGTGCCGATTCGTACCAGCGTTGCCCCGTGCGCCACTGCGACTTCCAGGTCGGATGACATGCCCATGGACAAGGTATCCAGCGCATAGCCTTGTTCGTTAAGTTGATCCTGCAACTGGCGTAGCTGCTCGAACTGGGCCGTCAGCGCTGCCTCATCGCGGGTCGGCTCGGGGATGCACATCAAACCACGCAAGTTCAGATTGGGTAGCGCCACCACCTGCCGGGCCAGTTCCAGCGTTTCTTCGGGGGCCACGCCCGATTTGCTCGCCTCTCCCGAGACATTGACCTGGATACAGACATTCAGTCGCGGCAGTTGGTTCGGCCGCTGTTGTGATAGCCGTTCGGCAATAATCAGCCGGTCGATGGCGTGCACCCAGTGCGCACTGGCCGCAACGCTGCGGGTTTTGTTGCGCTGTAATGGGCCGATGAAATGCCATTCCAGATCAGCCAAGTCAGCCAGCGCCGCGACTTTGTCGGTGAATTCCTGAACGTAATTTTCGCCAAACGCGCGCTGACCCACCGCATAAAAACTGCGGATATCTTCGGCTGGAAAGGTTTTGCTCACAGCAAGCAAGCCCACAGTCGCCGGATCGCGGCTGGCAAGTTGCGCGGCGGCATCGATGCGCGCCCGGATGTGAGCCAGAGTGAGGGTGAAGTGATCGGTCATGAGCCAGCCAGATAAAAATGCAAACGCAAGGGCAGCGCGCACAGCGCGACTGCGGCGGCAAAGACGAACACGTCTTGACCGTAACACGGCATTATAAGTTTATTTACTGGCGTGAGTTTGCAGCGGCGTGCGCTTTAGCGGGGACGGACGGATGCGTCTGGCTCTGGCGTGGAGTCAGTGCGGTCGGCGCGGATCACGGCAAACACCACGGCGGACACAAACAGCGCGCCGGTGAGTAGCGCAGCAATGATCCAGCCTTGTTGAATGGCCGTAATACCAAGAAAGCCGAGGATCGCGACGATGAAGTCCAGCAATCCGGCGATGAAGTTATCCATAAGTAAGCACTCTAGTTCACGACGGCCATCCCGCAATCAATCTGCGATTCTGGCTGACTAAAGGCGCGTGCCTGGTGGTGGCACTTTGTCCGCTCGATTGCCTTGTAGCCCGCAATGAGGCATACGAGGGCTCCGTCCGTAAGCGCACGTTTGCGCCCTGTCGGACAACACTTTGAACTGTCATCAAGTGCAAGTAGATAGTTGTCTTTTGGACACGTAACGCACACGCGCTGGTTACGTGGTATTTGACCGCAGTTAGAATCCCTGACGATATGCAATAGTTGCAACGCATACTGCGCTCATTTGCACTTGTCATGAAACAAAGCCGGTGCGCCACAGCGCCGGGAAATTACCGGAGCCCCGCGCCCTCATGGAAATATCAGAACTGCTCGCGTTCGCCGTTAAAAACAAAGCGTCGGACTTGCACCTCTCCAGTGGCTTGCCTCCCATGATCCGCGTCCACGGTGACGTGCGCCGCATCAACTTGCCGCCGCTGGAACACAAAGACGTGCATGACATGGTGTACGACATCATGAACGACGGGCAGCGCAAGATTTACGAAGACACACTGGAATGTGACTTCTCGTTCGAGATTCCCAATCTGGCGCGTTTCCGGGTCAATGCTTTTGTGCAAAACCGCGGTGCGGGTGCGGTGTTCCGGACCATTCCGTCCAAAGTGCTGACGCTGGAAGAACTGAACACCCCCAAGATTTTCCGCGATATTTCCGAAAACCCGCGTGGCCTGGTGTTGGTAACCGGCCCAACCGGCTCGGGTAAGTCCACCACGCTGGCGGCGATGGTGAACTACATCAACGAGAACGAATATGGTCACATCCTGACCATTGAAGATCCGATTGAATTTGTGCACCAGTCCAAGAAATGCCTGATCAACCAGCGTGAAGTCGGCCCGCATACGCTGAGCTTCTCCAACGCGCTGCGTTCAGCGCTGCGGGAAGATCCGGACGTGGTGCTGGTGGGCGAAATGCGTGACCTGGAAACCATCCGCCTGGCGCTGACCGCGGCGGAAACCGGTCACCTGGTGTTTGGCACATTGCACACCAGTTCTGCAGCCAAAACGATTGACCGGGTGGTCGATGTTTTCCCGGCAGCAGAAAAAGAAATGGTGCGGGCGATGTTGTCTGAATCGCTGCGCGCGGTGATCTCGCAAACACTGCTGAAAACCAAAGACGGCCAGTCCCGGGTGGCTGCGCACGAAATCATGATCGGTATTCCGGCGATTCGTAACTTGATCCGTGAAAACAAGATTGCGCAGATGTATTCGTCGATTCAGACCGGTCAGCAATTTGGTATGCAAACGCTGGATCAATCGCTGCAGAACCTGGTTCAGCGCAATATCTGTTCGGTGGCAGAGGCGCGCACCAAGGCGGCTATTCCGGATAACTTCAAGGGTTGATCGGGAGATTTGCGTCCGATTAGATGGCAGGTCCTCGCGTTTGTCTGTTTTTCACAACCAAAGCGGCCTGCCAGCGAAATAGTCGTAGCTAAATCGAATATCCGGCAGCTATTAATCAAGCTATAGATACACTCAGGCAGATATCAGGAGCCTGGCGACTTATCGGGCGTCAGGTAAACCAGCATCAGCCGCACAGAAGATCAGATACCCATGGAAAAAGAACAAGCAGCCAAGTTCATGCAGGATCTCTTGCGCCATATGCGGGCCAAGGGTGCATCGGACTTGTTTATTACGGTTGATTTTCCACCGGCAATGAAGGTCGATGGCCGGGTTACGCCGGTGTCCAATCAGGTTCTTTCTTCGCAGCACACCAAAGAACTGGCGCGCGCGATCATGAATGACCGGCAGGCAGAAGAATTCGAAGCCACGCATGAATGTAATTTTGCGATCAGCCCGGGCACGCTCGGGCGTTATCGGGTTAATGCATTTATGCAGCAAGGTCGCGTTGGTATGGTCTTGCGGACCATCAATTCGCATATCCCCAAGCTGGATGAACTCGGCCTGCCCATGGTCTTGCACGATATCGCCATGGCCAAGCGCGGTCTGGTGATCTTTGTTGGCGGTACTGGTTCAGGTAAATCGACCTCGCTGGCCGCGATGATTGGTGAGCGTAACGAGAAAGCCTACGATCACATCATTACCATCGAAGACCCGATTGAATACGTGCACGAGCATAAAAATTGTATCGTCACGCAACGCGAAGTAGGGGTTGATACAGACTCTTGGGGCTCGGCGCTGAAGAATACTTTGCGTCAGGCGCCTGACGTGATTCTGATCGGGGAAATCCGTGATCGTGAAACCATGGATTACGCCATTGCTTTTGCCGAAACCGGTCACTTGTGTATGGCTACTTTGCATGCCAACTCCTCCAATCAGGCATTGGACCGGATTATCAACTTCTTCCCGGAAGAACGCCGTTCGCAATTGCTGATGGATTTGTCGCTGAATCTGAAGGCATTTGTATCGCAACGTCTTGTTCCGCACCGCTCCGGCCAGGGACGCGTAGCTGCAGTTGAGGTTATGCTTAATTCACCGCTGATTTCTGAACTGATCTTCAAGGGCGAAGTGCACGAGATCAAGGAAATCATGAAGAAGTCGCGCGAATTGGGGATGCAGACCTTTGACCAGTCTTTGTTTGATCTTTATGAAGCGGGCCTGATTACCTACGAAGATGCATTACGTAATGCCGATTCGGTCAACGATTTGCGACTTAGCATCAAGTTGCAAGGTGCAGAAGCCAAACATAAAGATGTGCTTTCCGGAATCGACCATCTGGATATCGTATAAAATATGCCACTTGTTTACCGAAAGCGACCACTGATCCCCGGATGAAGAAACGCCCAGCTCACACTTTGCACCTTACTTCGCTGATCGCTGCGGGGATGGCCTTGGGCGCGGCGCCCGCATATTCCGCTGCGCTGGGGGCGATCCAGGTCAGATCGGCGCTGGGAGAAAAACTGGACGCGGTCATTCAGGTGGTGACCGCGCCCGGTGAAGAGTTGAGCAGCAGTTGTTTTCGGCTTGGCTCGGCGCAAAGTGAAGATGGCAACACAGTGGTGCGCGGTGCGCGGTTGACCTTTGAGGCCGTGAGTGACGGCGTGGGGCGCTTGCGCATCCAGACGGCTGATACCGTCATGGAACCCGTCATCAAGTTGCCGGTGCAGGTCAAATGCCCGGCCGATGATGCCCGAGATTTTCAGCGCGAATACACCCTGCTGCTGGACCCGCGTGAATACAAAAGCCCGGTGCAGACCGCTGCTGACACGACCAGCGTACCCAAAGCATCTATGGCCTTGCCGGGGACCACGCGCCGTAAAACACCGCAGGCGGGATCGGAGTGGACCGTGCGTTCCGGTGACACCGTTGAATCGATTGCCAGCAGTTACTACCCCAAAGATGGCGCGGGTCGCCGTCAATTCATCGACCAGATGTATGCGCTGAACCCGGATTTGCCATTAGGTTATCGGGTGCCGCTGGCAGAAAATACGCAGGTTGCTTTACCCAAACCTCGCGCTGCACATGTGGCGGCGTCGTCGGCAGAGGCCAAGCCTGCTAAAACCGCCAAACTGAACAACGCCAGTGATCGTGCGGTGTTGCGACTGGATGATTCACCGCCAGATATGGCGCAGCCCTCATCCGCCCCATCGCTAGGTGTCGCGCAGGTGGCCTCACAAGTCGCTGCTGAAGATCAGCAACTGGCACAGTTGAAGATCCAGATTGCCCAGTTGCAGCAAGAGTTGGCCGATGTGCGTCAACAAGCGCAAAACCAGGCGCTGGCGCAAGCCAAAGCGCGGGTGCGAACTGCTCCGGCGCCATTAACACCGCAGGTCGCGGTTGCTCCGGCAGCGCAAACCGGTGGCACAGGTTGGGGCTGGTTGCTGTTCCCGCTGGTCCTGTTGCTCGTGCTTATTCCGGGTGTTTACACGTGGCGGCGCTGGAAAAAGCGCCAAGCTGAGGCGCAGGCGGCTGAAGATCAGTTTCCCTTCCAGTTCGCTACCCTGGAAAGGCCGACCGAGCACTCGGTAACCACGCCATTGCGTGCTGCGTCGCCGGCACCGGCCAGAGGCCCGGTGGATGCGCCCAAAGACCTCGCGCACAACATTGCGCAGATCGCCAACGATTGGCAGAACTCCACCATGGACGTGGTGCAGCCGGGCAATGTTTCGGAAGAAGCCCAACTGTTGCTCGACCACGGTTTACTGCAGCAGGCAATCAACCTGCTGACCCAGGAAATTGAACAGCACCCTGGCATTCCGGCTTTGTGGATGAAGCTTTTCTCCATCTATAGCCAGCACCACATGAAGTCTGAGTTCAAGGATCGTGCGCTCGAATTCAAGCACAGCATCCAGGACGAAGCGCTGTGGCGCCAAGTGCAGGTGATGGGATGCGACATCGATCCGGAAAACCCCTTGTATCAGGCCAGCGCAGAGCAGGCAGGGCGCACGCCGGATTACCGCAAAGAGTCCGCACTCAAGCAAACGGTCGGTGGCGATTTACCTGACCACGAGCCAGAGGCCAAGGCTGATCCAGATATGCTGTTTGCTTCAGCCATGCGTGAGCAAGCTGGGCTGGGCAGTGCCGAATGGTCTTTGGCCGAGCATAACGAGGCTTTGCCCGGTAACCCGCTGGCGGGCCATACGCCATTTGATCCTCGTTCGGTCGAGGTCGAGGAAATCAAGAACACTCCAGTGTTTGCCAACGATCTGGAGTTTGATCTGGATGCCTTGCCACCGCTGGAAAGCAAAACCGCTAGCAGCCCGGCGGCCCCCGCTCCGGCAGCGATAGCCGCCGCAGATTTCCGCTCGGAAGACCCGGCTATGCAGCAAATTGCTGCCATGCTGCAACAGGGGCAGCAGTCCGAGGCCACTCGCGCATTGGAAAAAATGCTCTACGCCGGTGATGGTGACCAACGCCAGTTGGCATTGCACTGGCTGGAAAAGCTGCAGAGCACTTTCGACAAGTAATTGGCCAGCCAGTTAGCTTGGGTCTGAACGGGGCGTTGATTACAACGTGCCGTTCATGACTTCGGTACACCGTTCGGCCAGCAACTCCTCCCCCAGAAAGTCCAGAAAATGGCGCACCGCAGGTACCAGCCCGCGGCGTGAAGGGAATACCGCGTGCGCGTACCCGGTGGCAGAGGTCCAGTCTGGCAGCACTGGCACCAGCGTGCCCGCAGTCAGCTCTGGTCGGCACAAATACTCCGGCAGGATGACCGCGCCGACGCCACCGACGGCTGCGTATTTCAGCGTCACCATGTCATCGGCCACATAACGCGGATAGTGCGTTACCTGCTGCTTTACGCCGCCTGGGCCCACCAGTGACCACGTCGCCCGGCCATCGGTGGCGGACATGGCTAGCGTGTCCAGCCAACCCAGTTCATCCGGATGAGAAGGTTGTCCTTGCCGTGCCAACTGCGCCGGGCTCGCGAGCAGCACTGCGTTGGTGGTGCCAAATTGCTTGATCACCAATGAAGCGGAGTCTTGCAGAGTAGGACGCACGCGCAGGGCCACATCAATGCCTTCTTCCAGCAAATCGATCACCCGGTTGGTTACGATCATGTTCAGTTTGACCTGCGGGTAACGCATCATGAATTGCGGGATGATCTCGCCCACCACGGTTTGGGCCAGCGTCACCGGGCAGGCCACTTTGATAGTGCCACGCGGCGCGGATTGAACATGTTCGACCACTTCTGTCGCCGCGCGAGCTTCGTCCCGAATGGCCACGCAGTGGCGAAAGTACAATTCGCCGATTTCCGTCACCGCGAGCTTGCGCGTGGTGCGCTGTAACAGACGCACGCCCAGATGCGCTTCCAGTTCTGCTACCCGCCGCGACAGGCGTGATTTCGGGATGCCCAAAGCGCGGCTGGCGCTGGAGAACCCGCCTGCTTCAACGACTTCGGCAAAGAACAGCATGTCGTTCAGATCTTGCATGGCGTTTGTCCGGTTCAATTGTCCTGCAAACAGGACAATCTATCGCATTTTTGCCGACTTATCACTCACTAAGTCCGCCGGTAGAGTAGCGGTCATGTTGAAAGACCAACCGGCCTTACCCGGTTACTTCAAAGACCAAGGAGAAACACATGAAGCTGCTGCATATTGATTCGAGCGTTCTGGCCGACAACTCGGTATCCCGCAAACTGACCGCACGCATTGCCAAGGAATGGCAAGCTGCCCGTCCAGGCACTCAAGTGCAATATCTGGATCTGGCAACTGCAGAGCCGGCTCACTTGTCCGGCGAAGCACTGGGCGCCCGTTTTGTGCCTGCTGAATCGCATACAGAACTACAAAAACGCGAAACCGCCTACACTGAAGATCTGCTGCAACAGTTCCTGGGTGCAGATGTGATCGTGGTTGGCGCACCGATGTACAACTTCTCGATTCCTAGCCAGCTGAAGGCCTGGATCGACCGCATCGCTGTAGCGGGCCGCACCTTCAAGTACGGCGAAAACGGCCCGGTTGGCCTGGCTGGCGGCAAGACTGTGGTGGTGGTTTCCACTCGCGGTGGTGTGTATTCGACCTCCGAAGCCATGCGCGCTCTGGACCATCAAGAAAGCTACCTGACCACCGTGTTTGGTTTCCTCGGTATTACCGATGTGCGTTTTGTGCGTGCTGAAGGTACTTCGATGGGCGATGCGAAGAAAGCCGAAGCAGTGGCTGGCGCAGAAGCCGAAATCGCGGCACTTACCGCCTGATTTGCGGCACACTGAGGTTCAAACGCCCGGCCTGCTGGCTGGGCGTTTTTCATTTTAAAGAGGCCTGGCCATGAAAGCGCCATCCGGTTGTTCCACGCAAGCCACACCTGCCATGCTGCATTTTAGCGAGCGGGCACCGGCGACGGTGCTTGTACCAACCGATGCGCAAACGGCGCTGGTCTATATGTTCGAGAACTCTTCCGCTTGCCTGGCTATCAGTGGCTTGCCTGCAGGTACCGAACATTTGCTGCCCGGCGAATGGCTGTGCCTACCGGTCGTTCCGGGCACAGTGCTCAACTTGGCGGCGGGTGGTGAGCTTAAACAGCACGGGTTCTTGCACTTTACCCATCGGGCGGTAGCGCGCCGGACACACCAATGCAAGTGTGAGATTCCGGTGAATATCGGCCCGGGTTGGCGTTTGCGCAGCCTGGGCGCACCAGACGGTCCGCAGATGCTGGATGTGTTTATGGAAACCGGCAGTGTAATCACTTTGCCCGACGCCGACGCCCAGGTACCTGCGATGGGCGCGGCAGAAATTCATGTGCTCAGCGGCGAGCTTATGTACGGTGGTCATTTATTGTGTGCCGGACAACAAGCCGTGCTGCCTGCGGGAGTGGCACAGATACTGGCCACCAATCGCAGTCAGTATCTGCTGCTACAAAATATCTGATGGCGTTGCGATAGCCGGATCTAGCTCAGGCGCGCACCCAGCCGCGGCGGATCAGCGGTGCAAACAGCGTTCGGTACAACCGCGTTAGCCAATGCAACACGGGTTGTACCACCCAGCCGCCATAACGCGTGCTCAGCCACGCACTGAACAGGGCGACCACCGCCGCGCCGATCATGTCGAAGGGGTAATGCACCCCGACATAGACTCGTGCCCAAGCAATCAGCAATCCGGTCAGTGACAGAGCAATCCCGGTGCGGTGCCAAGGCTTATGCCAATACAGTGTGAAAGCTGCGGCCCACCACGCGGTCATGTGGTTGCTGGGAAACGAAGAACTGCTGGAATGCGCGACCAGGTTGTGGCCCAGGCCAATGGCAAATGGCCGTGGATGCTGCCAGCCCAGCGCAATCAGCCAGTTGATCAGCAGGCCAATAAACATCGCCGCCACGGCCTGCAACAGTATCTCGCGGGTGGCATTGTCGCCGCGTAGCCAGCCAGCAGCTAATCCCAGTGGTACCAGCAAGACCAGATATTCCGCGCAAAAGATACCCAGCAACAACATACCGTGGCTGGGATTGGCTGGCGCATTGATCAGCAAAAACAGAGCGTTGTTGAGTTGTTCCATGACTAAAGACCACAAGGCATGCACTACCGATGTGAGTGGATCGATAGCGGGTGTGAGGCGAAGAAGAAGGGCACAAGCCATTCTGCGAGCCGCGCATCATGCCGCAAAAAGTGGAATGCCTCAGTCAGAGAAGTCGCAGAATCAGCTGGCCTGTGAATTAATTACCCCGCGCGCCTGGGTGGGGCGGCAGAGGGTTTGGTATCGGATAAAAAAGACCCGCAATTGCGGGTCTTTTGATCTGGCTATCTGGCGGACCGCATTTAACAACACAGCCTGCCGGAGCGGGGGCTTAACGAATACCAGGCGCCATGCCTGCGGCGCCAAACTCCTGGTAACGTGCTTCGCATACCGCCCGCATTGCCGCGATGGCGGGCTTGAGATAAGCCCGTGGGTCAAAATCCGCAGGGTTGGTGGCAAAGTGTTTACGAATCGCCCCGGTCATCGCCAGACGAAGATCGGTGTCGATATTGATCTTGCGCACACCGAATTTGATGGCGCGCTGGATTTCTGCCACCGGCACGCCCCAGGTCGGTTTGAGCGTACCGCCAAATTCGCGCAGTTCAGCCAGCAATTCCTGCGGCACGCTGGACGAGCCATGCATGACCAGGTGAGTGTGCGGAATGGCGGCGTGGATTGCCTTGATGCGATCAATGGCCAGCACATCACCAGTGGGCGGGCGGGTGAATTTGTAGGCCCCGTGGCTGGTGCCGATGGCGATGGCCAGCGCGTCAACGCCGGTGGCCTCAACAAACGCCTTGGCTTGAGCCGGGTCGGTCAGCATTTCGTCATGCGAGAGTTGGCGATTGGCACCGACGCCATCTTCTTCCTCGCCCATGCCGGTTTCCAGGCTGCCAAGACAACCTAGTTCACCCTCTACCGATACGCCTTTCTGATGCGCCAGATGCACCACTTCGCGCGTCACCGTCGTGTTGTAGTGGTAGTCGGATGGCGTTTTGCCGTCATCCAGCAACGATCCATCCATCATCACGCTGGAGAACCCCAGCTTTACCGCGCTCATGCACACCGCCAGGCTGGTGCCGTGGTCCTGGTGCATCACCACCGGCAATGCTGGATATGTGCCCACGGCAGCTTCGATCAGATGCTTGATGAATAACTCACCGGCATACTTGCGAGCGCCGGAACTGGCTTGCAGAATCACCGGGCTTTGCGTGGCGTTGGCTGCCTGCAAAATGGCGTGAATCTGCTCCAGATTGTTTACGTTGAAAGCGGGCACGCCATAATTGTGTTCTGCAGCGTGATCCAGCACTTTGCGAAGCGATACGAGCGGCATGACGACTCTCCAGCAGATTGTTGCGTTGCATCACAATCTAGTCTGTCGCAGCGATAAAGCCCAATCGGGATATTCGGCATTCGGGAAAGCCCTGAAACCAATGGTCAGCCAGAATCAAAATTTTGAAAGCCAGTATCGCCAATTGCGCGCTATCGTGCAGGCCGATGCTGAGCTGATGAAAATGTTGCAAAGTGTGCGGGAGTGCGGGCTGGCGTCGTGGTGCATCGCTGCGGGCGCAATCCGTAGCCGCGTCTGGAACACCTTGCACGGCCAGACCATCCAGCCGTCGCAGGCGGATGTCGATGTGTGCTTTTTTGAGCCGGACGCAGCAGAGCAACTGGAACAGCAGATACGACAGTCGTTAGGCGGACGCATGCCGGGCGTGAACTGGGAGGTGGTGAATCAGGCGCACGCGCATCGCTGGAATGGTTTGCCTGCGTGTGCGTCGCTGAGTGCGGCACTGGCTAGCTGGCCGGAAACAGCGGCCGCAGTTGGGGTCTGGCTGGATGCGGCGGGTCAGTTGCAGATTATTGCGCCGCTGGGGCTGGAAGATTTGTTTGCGTTGCGAGTGCGGCGTAACCCGGAATTTGCCGATGCCCTGGCGTATCGGCGACGGGTTAGCGAGAAAAACTGGCTGCAGCAATGGCCACGCCTGACTCAGGTCGATTTACGCAAGTCAGGCGGCAATGCGTTAGGTTTATTGCGCTTTGGGGATGTTCCAGCAACCGGCTTTCTGCATCTCGTTACTGATTGCTTGCAGGCGGCTCTTGCGGCCAGAACTGATGGTGCCGGTGGCCGGATCAATCGGATTCTTTTGCAACTGATTGCGCTCGTTGCCCAAAGCCATGCACTTCTGTTTGAGCGCGGCAGTGGCGCTGGCATCGTGGGCGGCAGGCGCTGAACCGATCACGGATTGGGGCAAGGTCAGATTGAGCGGCTTGGCGGCGTCCTCGGCCCAGGCGGACATCACGCTAACGCACACCGTGGCACAAGCAAGAAGGCGGACAAGCTGCATAAAAAACTCCCTGTAGATCGATCTGGTCAAATATGAACGGTTGGTTCTGGCATAGCGCCAGCAGGCGCCCTGATTGGGCATCTATGACAAGAGTTTAGCTGCTTCTCGCCAGATCAGAGACATGCGCACGTAAAAAAGCCGGGCTAACCCGGCTTTTTTGCAATTGATTGGCAGATCTGGCAAGGATCGGCGCAATTAACCGTTGTAACGTGTTTCCAGAATCTCGACGGCTGGCAGGACTTTGCCTTCCAGGAACTCCAGGAATGCGCCGCCGCCGGTGGAAATGTAGCTCACCTTGTCGGTGATGCCGTATTTCGCTACAGCGGCCAGGGTATCACCGCCACCGGCGATGGAGAACGCGGACGAGTCAGCAATCGCACGGGCGATGGTTTCGGTGCCTTTGCCAAACTGGTCGAACTCAAACACGCCGACCGGACCGTTCCAGACGATGGTGCCCGCGTTTTTGAGGATGGCGGCCAGTTGTGCTGCGGAATCCGGGCCGATATCAAAAATCATGTCGTCGGCTTGCACGTCGGCCAGTTGACGCGTGATCGCTGGTTCATTGGCATCAAACTTCTTGCCGATGACCACATCGGTCGGCAGCGGCACATCGCCACCGCGCGCGCGCAGTTTGTTGATCACAGTGGTAGCGTTGCTAACCAGATCAGCCTCCGCCAGCGATTTACCAATCTGTTTGCCTTCAGCCAGCAAGAAGGTGTTGGCGATGCCGCCGCCGACAACCAGTTGGTCCACCTTGTCCGCCAGCGATTCCAGAATGGTCAGCTTGGTGGAAACCTTGGAACCCGCCACGATGGCCACCAGTGGGCGGGCCGGGTGGGCCAGCGCTTTGCCCAGTGCGTCCAGTTCACCCGCCATCAGGATACCGGCGCAAGCAGCAGGAGCGAACTTGGCCACGGCGTGAGTGGAGGCTTCGGCGCGGTGCGCAGTACCGAATGCATCGTTCACGAATACATCACACAGCGCGGCGTATTTCTTGCCCAGGTCGTCGCTGTTTTTCTTTTCGCCGACGTTGCAGCGCACGTTCTGCAACAGCACCAGTTCGCCCGCTTTGACTTGATAGCCTTCCCACTGATCCAGCACTTTCACTTCACGGCCCAGCAACTCGCCCATGCGTGCAGCTACACCGGCCAGGCTGTCTTCAGGTTTGAACTCGCCTTCGGTCGGGCGGCCCAGGTGGCTCATCACAATCACGCCAGCGCCAGCCTTCAGGGCGGCTTCAATGGTGGGCAGAGATGCACGGATACGGGTGTCATCACCGATTACGCCGTCTTTGACCGGGACATTCAGGTCGGCACGAATCAGCACTTTCTTGCCGGACAGGTCCAGCTCGGTCATTTTGCGATACGCCATGATGCGATTCCTCGAAGGTTGCAGTTGGTAGGTCAGATGGGCATTGAAAACCTGGCTTTGCCCGGCTTGCCGAGGCACGCGGTATTGGTGTTCGGGCCGGGTAGAATCAGGTTTTCGCAGAATGCGCAGGTTGTTTGTTTCCGGTTTGCTGCCTTAACGTTGGCACACGGGCAGGCAAATCTGTGATTTTTTTAATTCTGCTTTATTGAACGGGTGTTTTCGTCCTTTCGCGTAAGCAAGCAGTTTAACACATCACCATTTCCCCCTAATGACCCAAGCCGCGTCGCTATTTCGTAATCGTAATTTTTTACTGGTCTGGTGCTCGAGCATTCTGGGCAACCTGGCGCTGGCCGTCGCCACGCTGTCCGAAACCTGGTTTGTGGTGAAAACCCTCGGCGCCAAGGAACAACTGGGGCTGGTGATGATCGCCGGTTCTGTTCCTCGCATTGTGCTGATGGCCTTTGGCGGGGTGCTGGCCGATCGCATGAAGCGCAGCCGCATCATCCAGATATCGCTCTCCACCCGCGTGCTGCTGATGCTGGCGCTGGTGGGGCTGCTGTTTATGAATGGCCTCAATATCTGGACCATGACCGGCTTCGCGTTTTTGTATGGCGCGCTGGACGCCTTCTTCTGGCCCGCCCGTGACGCGCTGTTGCCCAGCATCGTGCCCGACGCCGACTTGCCCCGTGCCAACTCGATCATGCTGACCACCAACCAGATCGGCCTGGTGTTCGGTCCGGTGCTGGGCGGTGCCCTGCTGGCGCTGCTGAACTACGAATGGGTGTTCACATTCACGGCGATCATGCTGGCGGCCGGGACTGCCTGTATCGCCCAGATCAAAGAACCGCCGCTGGTGCGGCACACCGAGCGCAGGCATGTCCTGCATGAGCTGAAAGAAGGCATCCAGTACTCGCTGTCATCGCCGGTACTGCGTTCGTTGATGATCATCTACGCCATTGCCAACTTGCTGTTTATGGGACCGTTGGGGCTGGGCGTGCCAATTGTGGTGACCGATATCTTGCATGGCAATGCGGCGGTGCTGTCGTTCCTGCAAAGTGCATTTGCTGCCGGCATGGTCACTGGTGGCTTCCTGCTGACGATCTTCCCTCCCCGTAAAAAACGGCTGTTGATGATTGCCTTGGTGATCGCGGTCGAAGGCGTGTTGATCGGCTCGCTGCCGCATGTCTCCTGGTTGCCGTTGGCGCTCTGCATCCAGTTCTGCACCGGCATGGGCGTGGTCAGCAACAATGTGCCGATGATGTCGTTGATCCAGCAATATGCTGATCGCAGCAAGATCGGCCGGGTGATGAGCCTGAACACCATGGCGTCGATGGGACTGTCGCCGCTGTCTTATGCGATGGTGACTGGCTTGCTGTCTTTGCAGATTGGCGTGGGCTGGATCATGCCGGTGTTTGGCCTGACCATGAGCGTGCTGATGCTGGTGATGGTCTGGCAAATCAAAACAGTGCGGACCGTGGATTGAACTGGGGGAGTTGAGAGGTCCGCATTGTGCTGCCTGCATAATCCCCATTTGCTGACCTGAACCTTCCCCATACGTCGTTTCGTAGCCCGGATGAAGGCCGATTCTCGGCATAAACTCCGCGGGAATCCGGCGTGGCAATGCATCAATTCGCCCCAGACCGTGAGTTTGACCAACAAAAAAGCCACCCGAAGGTGGCTTTTTTGTTGGAGGTCAGTTCTAGCTTAGCGCTTGAACCACAGCTTGATCGTGTCGATCAGGCGAGTAAAGAAACCGCCTTCTTCAACATTTTCCAGCGCCACCAGCGGGTATTCGGCAACTTGCTTGCCCTGGCTCAGCACTTTCACCGTACCCAGTTGCTGTCCTTGCTTGATCGGGGCGATCAGCGGCGATTGCAGGTTTACCTGAGTGGTCAGTTTGCTGCCTTCACCCTTGGGGACAGACACAAACTGGTCGGCCAGGAAGCCGAGATTGATTTTGTCGGTCGCGCCTTTGTAAACCTGCGAACTGGCCACAGTCTGGCGGGCGGTGAACACTTTCGGCGTATCAAAGAACTGCACGCCCCAGTTCAACAGCTTGGCCGATTCGTTGGCGCGCACTTCGTCGCCGGTTGTACCGACCACGACCGAGATCAGGCGGCGGCCGTCACGATGTGTGCTGGCTACCAGATTGAAACCGGCCGAGTTGGTATGGCCGGTTTTCATGCCGTCCACGTTCGGGTCGCGATACAACAACAGATTGCGGTTCGGCTGGCGAATCTTGTTGTACGTGAATTCTTTCATCGAATAGATCGGATAGAACTCGGGGTAATCGCGGATGATCGCGGCAGCAATCTTGGCCAGATCGCCCACGGTCATGTAGTGATTCGGGTCAGGCAGGCCGGTCGAATTCATGAAGTGCGTGCCAGTCATGCCCAGACGCTGCGCCTCATGGTTCATCAACTGGGCGAACACATCTTCGCTACCGGCAATGGCTTCAGCCAGGGTCACGCATGCGTCGTTACCCGACTGCACGATCATGCCCTTGATCAACTGGTCAACCGTGGCCGGCTGTTTCGGGTCCAGAAACATCCGCGAGCCTTCGGTTTTCCAGCCGCGCTGGGAAACTGTCAGTTGCTGGTCCAGTTTGATCTTGCCTTCCTTGACTGCTTTGAACACCACGTAGGCGGTCATCAGCTTGGTCAACGATGCAGGTTCAACCCGCATGTCCGGATCACGCGCGGCCAGTTGGGTGCCACTCTGGAAATCGGTCAGGTAATAAGCTTTGGCAGCAATTTCCGGAACCGGCGGGGTAAATGCCTGAGCCGTGGCGGCAAACAGAACAGAGCAGGCAATCAGGGTACGGGTAAAGCGAGAGGAGATCATGGCGGGCATTTCGATAGCTGAAAACTACGGGTGGCGAAGGGTAACACCGGGGTTACGGCGCTGGCTCGGTATTATGTCCGCGTTTCGACCGCTTGGGGGCTTTGCGGTTCACCTTGCCGACAAAAAGAGGGTGATCGGCGCGCAGAGAAGGTACGGGGCCAGCGTAAACGCCAACTACGCCAGCCCGGATCGTTCTCAAGCCAGTGCTCTGGCGCTGCGCTCAGGCCACAAAAACTCGCCGCGACCCACTTCGGCCACGCGGCCACCCACCTGAATTTGCTTGTCTTCGTCGATCTGCAGCGTCAGATGAGCCAACCGGTTGATGCCGTGACCCTGGATCATGGTGGTTTCAAAGGGCAAGGCCACGTTTTCTGCCAGAAACCAGCCGCCCAGATTGGCGCAAGCCGAGCCGGTGCCAAAATCTTCGCCGATGCTGCCGCCTTGAATCCAGAAAAAGCGCGCGACGATTGCTTCACCATCGTGCGCCCAGACTAGCGCGGAGGTGCGTCCCAACGCATTGGTGGCAACTTGCTTGAACAAATCCAGGGGCGGATTGCAGCCATGAACGCTGGCGGCATCCTTGAGGGGAATAACCAATTGCTCCGCGCCGGTATCCACGAAGCGTGCAGTGCCGGCGATGGCGGCGGTTTCCAGTCCGAGTGCGGCGGCGAGCAAGGGCGCCGGTACAGCGTCGCGATAGGTAGGCGCGTTGGCGTTAAGCCGCATGCGCAGGCCGTCAGCGCTCACCGGGATAATCCCCGCGTTCATCGCCAGCGTTACCTCGGTCTTGCCCGTCGTCTGTGCTAACACCCAGCCGGTACCCAAGGTAGGGTGACCGGCAAACGGCAACTCATATCCGGGCGTAAAGATACGCACACGGGCATCGGCCTGGTCTGACGGGAATACAAAGGTGGTTTCGGAGAGATTGAGCTGTTGCGCCAGCAATTGCATATCAGCGTCTTCCAGCCCGCGTGCATCTTCAAACACGGCCAGCGGGTTGCCTGACCAGGCAGTTTCGGCGAAAACGTTAACGATGCGGTAGGTATATCCAGCCATTACAGAGTCTCCACGTAGCGCGATTTTTGCGAATTTGAAAACCAGCATGCCGCAAAAACCGTGCGCCAGGCTAGCAACAGTCTGTCTGGCAGCGCGGGATCACAGTTCAATTGCCAGAGCGCTCGGCTGTTGCACTGCGCAAAAGTGCCCGATTTGTTCGCGACTCTTGCCGCAGTAGGGCTTTGCTGACTGTATAATAAGCGCCTTTGTTTTTAGGGCCGCTAACAAAACTGCTTTGGCTGGAGCGAACAACGCGTTTCTCTGCGCCGGAATGGTTTGGTTAGCGGCTTTTATGGCCTGCAACGGGCCGCTCGCTGGAATGAAAAATGGTGGCTTTAAGGCTAACCTGCATATGCCAGCTTCTTTTGGTCAAATGATGATTCGCAAACTGATCGGCAAGGTGCTACGGCGCCCGGGCAAACGTGTTTTGCACGCCAAACATTATGGAGTTCGTCGCGAGGATATTCACTCCGGCGCACTCAAGGTCTGTGATCGCCTGCAAGACGCTGGCTATGAAGCCTATGTGGTCGGCGGCGCGGTACGCGACCTGATGCTGGGCAAATCGCCCAAAGACTTTGACGTGGCTACCAGTGCCACGCCGGAGCAAGTTCGCCACGTGTTCAATCGCTCCCGCATTATCGGGCGGCGTTTTCGCATCGTGCATGTGCCGTTTTATGAACGCGGCGGCGAAGAAATTATCGAAGTCACCACCTTTCGCGGCGCGGGCGAAGCACCGACTGACGAAGCGGGCCGCATCCTGCGCGACAACGTTTACGGCTCACTGGAAGACGATGCACTGCGCCGCGACTTCACCGTTAATGCGCTGTATTACGACCCGAATCGCGAAGAAATCCTCGATTTCCATCATGGCGTGGATGACCTCGAAGCCAAACGTCTGGTGATGATTGGCGATCCTGGCATTCGTTACCGCGAAGACCCGGTGCGTATGCTGCGGGCGATCCGCCTGTCGGCCAAGCTGGGACTGGAAATTGCACCACCGACCAGGAAGCCGATTGCCGAATGTGCCGGCTTGCTGCAGAACATTCCGTCGGCACGTTTGTTCGATGAAATGATGAAGCTGCTGTTGTCTGGACGCGCCTGGGATTGCCTGATGGCGCTCAAGGCCGACGGCCTGCACCGCTATCTGTTCCCGGTGCTGGATCAGCTGCTGCAAAAGCCGGAAACCCTGCAGTTCTTGCAAAAGGCTTTGGCCAACACCGATCAACGCCTGGCCGAAGACAAGCCCGTTTCGGCTGGTTTCCTGTTTGCCGCGTTGCTGTGGCATGAAGTCGAAGCCAACTGGCAAAAGCGTCAGGCGGCCGGTGAATACCCGGTGCCGGCGCTGGTGGCGGCCATGAACGAAGTGGAAGCCACTGTCGAAAAACGGCTGGCGATTCCTAACCGTTACGGCGCAGCCATGAAAGAAATCTGGTTGCTGCAACCGCGCTTTGAACAACGCGTCGGTAGCCGTCCGTTCCGCTTGCTGGAGCAACAGCGTTTTCGTGCCGCGTATGACTTCCTGGCGTTGCGCGGCGAGTGTGGCCTGATCGACAAAGAACTGGTCGAGTGGTGGACCCAGTTCCAGTACTGCGATGAAGAAACCCGTTCCGCCATGATCGCGCGCGTAACCGGCCCGCAAAAAGGCCCGGATCGCAAACGGCGTCGGCGCAAACCGACCGGTAAAGGCGGTGCCAAGCCGGAAGGCTCCAAATCCGGCGGTGACAGCGGTAACGCAGCATGAGTCAGACGCACCGCGCCTTTGTCGCTTTGGGCGCCAATATGGATGATCCGGCAGCCCAGTTGCAGGCTGCCGTCAAACAGCTGGACGAGCTAGCCGGAACCCGGCTCGTGACATGCTCGCGCTTTTACGCGTCGGCTCCGGTGGGTTATGCCGACCAGCCGGATTTTGTAAACGCCGTGGCCGAGTTGCAGACAGAGCTAGCGCCTGCCGCCTTGCTGCAGGCGCTGCTGGATATCGAAGCCGCGCAAGGCCGCGAGCGCACTTTTCGCAATGCCCCGCGCACGCTTGATCTGGACGTCCTGTTGTATGACGACCTCAGCCTGCAGCAAGAACACCTGACCATTCCGCACCCGCGCATGCATGAGCGCGCGTTTGTGCTGGTGCCTCTGACCGAGATCGCACCAGACGTCATCATTCCCGGACTTGGCCCTGCAACAGCCTTCCTGGGGAAAGTCGCCAGCCAGCAATTGCATCCCTTGGGCTAAACTGGCATTGCGCGCTGCACCATGATCTGGCGCAGCGCCTACCTTCTGTAATTCGCAACAGACCGTACTGACAGGATTTACCACCATGAAAGTCACCATCAACACGCTGAACAAAATGAAGCAGGATGGCCAGAAGATCGCCATGCTGACCTGTTACGACGCCAGTTTTGCCACGCTGCTGGATGAATCCGGCGTGGATATCCTGTTGATTGGTGATTCGCTGGGCAACGTGGTGCAAGGGCAGACTTCAACCTTGCCGGTGACGCTGGATCACATGATCTATCACACCGCCTGCGTTGCCAAAGGCACCAAAGATGCGCTGGTGCTGGCCGACCTGCCGTTTGGCAGCTACCAGGGCAGCCCGCAGCAAGCGTTTGATAGCGCAGTGCGGTTGATGCAGGCCGGTGCCGAAATGGTCAAGCTCGAAGGCGGGATGGTGATGACCGAAACCGTAGATTTCCTGGTGAATCGTGGTATCCCGGTCTGTATGCACATTGGCCTGCAGCCGCAGTCCGTCAATCTGTACGGCGGTTACAAGGTGCAGGGCAAAACCGAGTTTGAAGCCGAAACGCTCAAGCGCGACGCCTTGGCGCTGCAAGCCGCGGGTGCCAGTTTGATCCTGATGGAAATGGTACCCGCCGCCGTGGCCAAAGCCGTGACCGAGTCGCTCAGCATTCCCAATATCGGCATTGGTGCGGGCGTGGATTGCGATGGCCAGGTGCTGGTATTGCATGACATGCTCGGTGTGTATCCGGGCAAGAAAGCGCGCTTCGTGAAGAACTTCATGACCGGTGCTAGCAGCATTCAGGGCGCGGTCGAGAACTATGTGAAAGCGGTGAAGGGTTCGACCTTCCCGGCAGACGAGCATTCGTTCTGATGACCGCGCCGCTCAGTACCGATTTCGCTGCAGTTACCTCATTCATGCTGGAGCTGGAAAAGCTCAAAGGCGTGCTGCGCAAGAATCGTCCACTCGGGCAGACTCGTTACGAAAACACCGCTGAACACAGTTGGCAGATTTGCCTGCTGGCCATGTCGGTGGTGCCGTTTGCCGCCGAGGCTGTCGATATCTCCCGCATTACCCAGTTGTTGCTGGTACACGATATTCCCGAGATCGATGCTGGCGACGTAAACGTGTATGACGCAGCCGGTCGGGCTGCAGCCGAAGCCAAAGAAATGGCCGGGGCCGAACGCATTTTTGGCTTGTTGCCTGCTGAAACTGGCGAATGGCTGTTTAGCCTGTGGCGCGAATTCACCACCGGTGATTCGCCCGAAGCGCGTTATGCCCGCGCGATTGATCGCATGATGCCCATGCTGCAAAACCTGAATAGTGGCGGCCAGAGCTGGCGCGAAAACGGCATCCGCATTGATCAGGTCGTGGGCATGAATCGACCCAAGGTATCTGGCGTGTTCCCGTCGATCTGGGTGCAGATCGAACAGCAGTTGCATGAGGCCGTGACTCGCGGCGATCTGGGCGCGGCGCAGTAAAGATTTATTGGTAGCAAGCATTACCAGAACGACTCTGCGCAATTCACATCAAACTATCAAATAATCAGACATTCAGGTCCGATATGAAAATCATCCATAGCATCGCTGAACTGCGCGCATGGCGCGCCAACGCTGGCAAGGTGGCTTTTGTCCCCACCATGGGCAACCTGCATCAGGGGCACATGGCGCTGATTCGCGAAGCGCAAAAACACGCCGATCATGTGGTGGTAAGCATTTTTGTGAACCGGCTGCAATTTGGTCAGGGCGAAGATTTCGACCGTTACCCACGCACCCTGCAGGCCGATGCTGATTTGATCGGCGCGGTGGCCAGCAATGCTGTGGTGTTCGCGCCGGATGAAAAAGAACTTTATCCGCACGTGGTGCAGCATTACAAAGTCGATCCCCCGGCGATCCAGGATGAACTCTGTGGCGCGTTCCGCCCCGGGCATTTTGGCGGCGTGGCCACGGTGGTGACCAAGTTGTTCAATATCGTGCAGCCCACGGTGGCGTGCTTTGGCAAGAAAGACTACCAGCAACTGTTCATCATCCAGAGCATGGTTGAGGAGTTGAACCAGCCGGTGCAGATTATCCCGGTCGATACTGGCCGCGCAGCCAATGGTCTGGCACTGTCATCGCGCAATGGTTATCTCACGCCGGAAGAACTGGCCGAAGCACCGCGTATTTTTCATCACCTGTCACGCATGAAAACCGCCATTGAGGCCGGTGAGCGCGATTATGAAAAACTGGCCAACGAAACCATCGCCGACCTCACGGCGCGCGGTTGGGGGCAGATTGATTATGTTGAGGCGCGCAATGCGCTGACCCTCAAACCGGCCACGCATACCGATCACCATATCGTGCTGCTGATCGCCGCACGCATCGGCAAAACGCGTCTGATCGACAATATGGAAATCGATTTGTGAGGTGTATGGATGTAAAAAAGGAGCCGATCGGCTCCTTTTTTTCGCTCGCAATTTGCGTAACGCTTAACGCCGGGCAAACGCCAGCAAACCACCGACCGCAAAGAATGCCCCGCCGCAGCCGCGATTGAACATCTTCACTCGCGAAGGGCTGGCCAGCCACGCGGCCAGTTTGGCGCCGCCAGCGGCGTAGGCTACTTGCCAGCTGGATTCGATCACAAAGAAGGTGGCCAGCAGCACAATCCATTGTTGCTGTTGCGGCAGATGCGGGTCTACAAACTGCGGCAAGAAGGCACCGGCAAACAAGATGGCCTTCGGGTTGGATAACGCAACAGTCAGCCCCAGCCGGTAACGTGAGCTCGCCGTATCACTATTGGCTTTGGGCAGGGCGAGTTCCGAGCCGGCCTTCCAGCTTTGCCAACCCAGATAAACCAGATACGCCGCGCCGATCAGTTTCAGGACGAAAAACAAAGTGGCCGATGCCGCCAGAATCGCCGCCAGTCCAAACGCCGATGCAGTGAACAGAATGCCAAGCCCGGTAAAGGCGCCTGCCATCGTAGAGGTGGTGGCCTTCCAGCCGTAACGCGTGCCGTGAGACAGCATTAGCAACATGTTCGGGCCAGGCGTGGCGGAAATAAGCAGGGTGGTGGCGATAAATGCCAGCCAGAGATCAAAGCGCATGATGAATCCTTTACTGCCCAAAGCTTTACAACAAAGCGGCCGTTCAATATACCGCTTGCATAGGCTTTGCAGGAGGTACAACACCGGCGCAACCTGGCCGATACAGTGATTGCGCCGGGTGGTCGATGGATTTCCGGGCCTTAACGCAGCTGTTTGATAAACACTTTGGAGCGGCGCTGATAGTTGTACAGGCTCTTTTTCTCCATCGGCAATTCATCGACAGTGGCTTGGGCGAAGCCGCGCTCGACAAACCAATGTGAAGTCCGCGTGGTCAGCGCAAACAGTGCTGTCATGCCCTGGCTGCGCGCTTGCTGTTCCACATGACGCAACAACACGGCGCCACGGTCTTCATCACGGTAATCGGGGTGAACAACCAGGCAGGCCATTTCGGCCATCTGGCTATCGGCAAACGGGTGCACTGCCACGCAGCCGATGATCTTGCCATCGTGTTCCAGCACCGAATACCGGTTGATTTCGCGCTCCAGCAATTCGCGGCCGCGTTTAACCAGCACGCCTTGATCTTCCAGTGGTTCAATCAGCTGCAACATACCGCCAACATCATCAATGACTGCGTGGCGCATGGTCTCCAGCGTTTCGCGTGAGACCATGGTGCCGACGCCTTCGTGGCTGAACAACTCCATCAGCATGGCGCCGTCGACGTTGTGGCTAACCAGATGCGCCCGCGCCACGCCCCGGCGCACCGCTTTGATCGCGCAGGGCAGATACAGCCGGACGTCTTCGTTGACGTTGGGGTTGGCGGCCAGAAACTGCTCGGCTTCCAGCGCGGTCATTTCGGTCTGCAGTTCACCGCTGGCATCGACCACGCCTTCCTGACCAAACAGGAACAGCAGTTTGTGAGCGCGCAGGGCGATCGCGGCGCTGGTGGCGACGTCTTCCAGTGTCAGGTTGAAAATCTCGCCGGTCGGCGAATAACCCAAGGTGGACAGCAGCACCATTTCGCCATCATCCAGCCGGTAATTCACGGCAGTGGTATCCACTTTGCGCACTTCGCCGGTGTACATCAGATCCAGCCCATCACGCACGCCCATAGGTTGAGCGGTGACGAAGTTACCGGCAGAAACGCGGATATGTGCGTTGGCCATGGGCGAGTTGGCCAGACCCATCGACAGCAGCGATTCGATTTCCACCCGCACCTGACCGACTGCCTGAATCACGCATTCGAGCGTTTCGGCATCGGTTACGCGCACACCCTTGTGGTAATGCACGCTCAGGCCGCGTTCGGTCAACCGGGTTTCAATTTGTGGGCGGGCACCATGCACCACTACCAGTCGCACCCCCAGACTCGTTAGCAGATTGATATCGTGTGTCAGCGTAAAAAAGCGGCCATCGCGCACCACTTCGCCACCCAAAGCGATCACAAAAGTGCGACCACGAAAGGCGTGAATATAAGGGGCGGCTTGGCGAAACCATTGCACGAAATCACTGGACTGCATACGGGCTCCATATTTGCCGCTCTTGTGAAGCGGCAGGGGGCAAAAAACGGCGCGGGCCGGGATGCTTGATTGTAAGGCAAACGCCGCCAGATATTGCTCTCTTCCAGGTACAACTTTTCTGGTCCAGGCGCGTTATACCTTCGCATCAATATAAAACCATATCGCGAACGGGATCAGTAGATCACCTACAGGCGGGCGGCATAGCGCGGTGATAATGTATGCGGCGCAGATTGTCTGGAGTGCTGGAAGCTGTTTTTCAAGTAGCCACAATTACAACGAGAGTAACATTACCGCGCCATGAAAAAGATACTACTCACCCTTGCACTGGCTTCGGCCGTATGTGGTGCCCAGGCGGCACCGATTGATTCATTCTCGGCTGCGCTCGGAGAATCCACTCGCCCCCACGGAGAAAACACGCCCGACGTCTTGCGTTTATCCGTGACCAAAGACTGGGACACCCGCTGGTTTGAAACGTCCACCGGTTACCTCACCGGGTACTGGGAGTTCGCCATGGGCGCATTCAAGCCGCAAGACACCACCGCGTTCGATGTCGATGTGGTGCCGATGTTTCGCTACCAGTTCAACGTGGGCGCCAACTGGTGCAAACCGTTTGTTGAGCTCGGCGTCGGTGTTGCGTACCTGAGCGAGCACAAAGTCACGGATGACCATGACCTGACTTCGCATGCCCAGTTCAGCGATCGTATTGGTGCTGGTTGCGGTTTTGATGCCGGTCGCCAGGAAGTGGGGATTAACTTCCATCACTTCTCCAATGGTGGTCTGGACAAGCCCAATCCGGGTATCGACTTTTTGCTGATGCGCTACGCTTATCATTTCGAATGACCGGCAGCGCCATTGTCACCGCAAAAAAGCCCACGCTGACGTGGGCTTTTTTTGTGTCAGCGAGATGCTGATGGCCTCAACCAACCGCGTGTACCTGTTCGCCTTCGACATAAACCGCAGTGACATTCAAGTCCCGATCCAGTACTACCCAGTCGGCCCATGCGCCCACGCCAATGCGACCGCGATCTGCCAGCCCCAGATAATCCGCCGGATTGCGCGAGAGGCGGCTGGATGCGTCTTCCAGCGTCAGGCCAAGAGAGACCAGGTTGCGCAAGGCTTGATCCATGGTCAGCGCACTGCCAGCCAGCGTGCCATCGGGCAGACGCACACCGCCCATGCACTTGGTGATGGTGCGGCCTTCGTCCTTGGTGTATTCGCCGTCGGGCAAGCCGGTGGCGACCGACGCATCCGTCACGCAATAGAGCTTGGGAATGGCGCGCAGGGCGACTTTCATGGCACCCGGATGCACGTGGATCAGATCCGGAATCAGTTCGCTATATTCGGCATGTGCCAGCGCTGCGCCGACCATGCCGGGTGCGCGGTGGCCGAGCGGCGACATGGCGTTGTAAAGATGGGTAAAGCCACTGGCACCATGTTCCAGCGCGGCCACGCCTTCTTCGTACGTGCCTAGCGAGTGGCCGATCTGCACGCGCACGCCACGCGCCGCCAGAATCTGGATGATCTCGCCGTGCCCGGCAATCTCCGGCGAGAGGGTAATGATCTTGACCGGCACCGTGGCCAGATATTGTTCCAGCTCGGCCATGACGGCGGTGCGGGTGTGGTCAGGCAGCCCACCCAGGCGGCCAGGATTCACGTACGGGCCTTCCAGATGTACGCCCAGAAACCGCGCGCCGCCAGCAGGACGATGGGCGATGGGGTCTGCCAGCGCTTGCAGCAGCGCAAACAAACGCTCGTGCGGTGCATTTACCGTCGTGGCCAGCAGGGCGGTGGTGCCGTGGCTGGCGTGCATGCGCGAAATAACGGCAGCGGCTTCGGCGCCATCCATGATATTGGCGCCATTGGCACCATGTACATGCAAGTCGATAAAGCCGGGCAGGACGTAACCGTCGGTGTTGTTGGCCGGATCAGCCGAGATGGCGTCAATGGCGCTGACGCGGCCTGCCGCGCTATGAACGGTGCCGCGGCGCCAGCCAGCTAAAGTCAGAATGTTGCCCGATACCATGAATGCCCCTGAGTCCGTCTCAATTTGTCTGGGCATTCATTATGCGAGTGCAACGCCTCGCGTGGTAAGGCCTGAATTGGCCAGGTTTGCTTGATATCGGCAATTATTGTTTGCCAGGGCGTGCCAACCAGATTCAGTGGCGCGAGTAATCCAGCGAGAAATTCACCAGTGTTTCCAGCGAAACATGTTCGAGGATAGATTCATGCGTGGCGGCCATGATGACCTTGGGTGCCTTGCCTGCGGTGAGTGCCTCTATCCAGCGGGCCTCGCACAGGCACCAGTGGTCGCCGGGTTTGAGGCCATCAAAACCCCATTCCGGCCGTGGCGTGGAAAGGTCGTTACCCTGTGCTTTGGAAAACGCCAGAAACTCGGCCGTCATTTGCACGCAGACCGTGTGCTTGCCGGCGTCGTCTTCATGCTCGCCACAACACCCATTGCGGGTGAAGCCGGTGAGCGGATCAAGGCTGCAAGCCACCAGCGGTAAACCAAGGACGTTCAGGTCTTGTGTCATGTCAGCGCTCCGCAATCACGTGCAATCCATCGTAACCCACTTCAATGCCGTCAGGCAGGCGAGCGGACAATGCATGAAATTCCAGTTCGTGGGTCATGTGGATCAGCACGGTGCGGCGCGCTTTGATGCGTTGCGCCGCTTCCAGTGCCTGATCTACACCGAAATGAGTCGGATGTGGAATAGGGCGCAGACAATCCAGAAACAGCACGTCCAGATTTGCCAGTCGCTCGTAACTCTCTTCGGGAATAAGCGATACGTCGGTCAGATACGCCACGTTGCCGATGCGATAGCCCAGAATCGGCCACTTGCCATGCATCAGCGGAATCGGCGTGATGGTGACGTCCTTGATCTTGAACGGCTGGTCGTCAATTTCGGTCAGCGTCAGTACCGGTTTGTCCCAGTACTCGCCCGGTGCCAGCAACGTATAGCTGAAGCGGCTTTTGATGTGCTCGGCCATCAAGGTATTGCCATAGACCGGAATTGCCGCACGGTTGAGCCAGCAAAAGGCACGCAAGTCATCAATGCCATGCAGGTGGTCGGCATGCGGGTGCGTATAGAGCACGGCGTCTATATGCAGCAGGCCTTCGCGCAGGACTTGCTGGCGTAAATCCGGGCCGGTATCAATCAAAAACGTCAGTCCACCAGCCTTGATTATGGCGCTGGCGCGGGTGCGGCGATTTTTGGGGTCGGTTGAAGTGCAGGTGGCGCATTGGCAGCCGAGCGCCGGTGAGCCGCCACTGGAGCCAACGCCCAGCAAGGTCGCTTCAACCACCGCGTTCATTGCACTGCCCTCGCCTGGGCAAACAGTTTGAAGAAGTTGGCGGTGGTGGCGTTGGCGATGGTGGCCAGCGTTTCGCCACGCAATTCGGCGATATGTTCCGCCACGTGACGCACCCAGCCCGGCTGATTCATTTTTCCGCGAAACGGCACTGGCGCCAGATAGGGCGAGTCGGTCTCGATCAGCATGCGATCCAGCGGCACGCGCTTGGCGACTTCCTTCAGTTCCTCGGCCTTTTTGAAGGTGACGATGCCGGAGAACGAGATATAAAAATTGAGGTCAATCGCCGCTTTGGCCACATCCCAGGATTCGGTAAAGCAATGCATCACGCCGCCGAACTTATCGGCGCCTTCTTCTTTCATGATGCGGATGGTGTCTTCTGCCGCCGAGCGAGTATGGATGATCAACGGCAAACCCGTTGCCCGTGATGCGCGGATGTGGGTGCGAAAGCGCTCGCGTTGCCATTCCAGATCACCTTCCAGCCGAAAGTAATCCAGCCCGGTTTCTCCGATGGCGACCACTTTGGGCTGCCGTGCCAGTTCCACCAATTGTTCAACCGTCGGTTCGATGGTGTCTTCGTAATCCGGATGCACGCCTACCGAAGCAAACAGGTTGGGTTGCGACTGCGCCAGACTCAGCACGCTGGGCAGATCGGGCAAGTTCACGGCCACGACCAGTGCGTGCGTGACTTTGTTGTCCGCCATGGTGGCCAGATGCTGATCCAGGTTGCTGACCAGGTCGGGGAAATTGAGATGGCAATGCGAGTCGACAAACATACAGGGCTAATCCGGAAAGCAGGAATCGGGAAAACAAACAGGCCGCGTAGTGGCGGCCTGTTCATTGTAAATCAACAGCTTGCTGTCAGGGGCACGGTGTGCCAGCTGCGGTGGTTACATCGTGTGCGTGGTGCGGGCCGATTGCAGATAGCCGCCCAGCAACGCCTCGATCTTGTTACGTGCTTGCGTGCCGGCTTCATTGCCGGAAAAACGCACGCCTATGCCTTGCTGGTGATTGTTGTGCGCGCCGGTCGGGGTCAGCCAGATTACGTGGCCGGACACGGCAATCTTGGCCGGATCGTCCAGCAGGGACAACAACATGAACACTTCGTCACCCAGCCGGTAAGGCTTGTTGGTGGGAATGAAAATGCCGCCACCTTTCACAAAAGGCATATACGACGCATACAGTGCCGCTTTTTCCTTGATGTTCAGCGAGAGCACACCAGGGCGGGTTGTCCCGGTGCGGACGGGTTCATTCATGTCGGTTTATCCTGTCAGCTTGCCGCGTAATGCAGCCAGATAATCGAACAACAGCGATTCAAATACCAATCGGGCGTTCAGTGGGTGATGCGCCAGCCGTTGAGCCTGCTGCAACCGGTCCACGTATTTGAGCATACGCGGCGCGCGTGGTGCTAACTTTGTAAGCGCAGGCTCTCGATCTGGATAATAGCGAATCCGCCCGGACATGCCTAAAGCAATCAGATCGTGGGTCCATTTCTGCAGCCATTCGATCACTTTCGCCGGCTCAACCTTGGCTTTTTCGATCTCGGCGGCCAGCCCCAGCACATTAAGCGACCCCGGCGCGCTGATCTGGTTAAGCACGCTGGTGCACAAAGGCTGCCATTCGGCGTCAGCTTCTTCCAGCGCGGCCAGCGGTGAACCGCCAGTGTGGGCCAGATGCAACTCGGCATCGGCCACGCCTTGTTCATTCAGCCAGACTGTTGCTGAGGCGCGATCCGGCGTGGTGAGCGGCAACACACGACAACGACTGCGGATGGTGGGCAACAAGCGCCGGGCCTGATGTGCCACCAGAATGAACTGGGCGCCTGCGGGAGGCTCTTCCAGCGTTTTTAGAAAGGCGTTGGCCGCGGCGGTATTCATGGCTTCTGCCGGATAAACCAGCGTAACCCGCGCGCCATTGCGGTGGGCCGAGAGATTGACGAAGTCGGCCAGCTCGCGGATTTCATCCACGCCAATAATCGGCTGCTTGCGCTTGGCTTTGGTGTCTTCCAGTTCTTCATCCACCGGATCAGCCGGAGCCAGAATGCGAAAGTCCGGGTGATTGCCCGCGGCTTGCCAGCGACAACCCTCGCACACACCACAAGGCGCCAGCGCACGATCTTTGTTCTCGCACAGATACCAGGCGGCAAGGCGTTCGGCAAAGCGGCGTTTGCCGATACCTGGTTCGCCAGTCAACAACAATGCATGCGGCAGTCGTGCCGGATCATGCATGAACTGCTGCCATTGGGCCGTCTGCCAAGGGTAAAGCTCGTATTGCGTCATGCCAGATGCTCGTGCGACCAGCCGCTCAGAAACTTCTGCAAATCGGCCTGAATGGTTTCGATCGGGCGGGCAGCGTTAATCACCTTGAAGCGTTGCGGTGCCGCCTTGGCGCGTTCCAGATAGGCCGCGCGGACACGCTCATGAAACTGGGCTGCCTCGCGCTCAAAGCGATCGAGTTCACGGCTTTGGGCGATACGCGCCTGGCTGACTTCGGGCGGAACATCAAACAGCAGGGTCAGATCTGGCTGCAACATTTGCGCCGGACCACCTTGCACCCACTGTTCCAGCGCTTCGAATTTATCTCGCGCCAGGCCACGGCCACCACCTTGATAGGCGTAAGTGGCATCGCTGAAACGGTCGCACAACACCCATTCGCCTCGCGCCAGTGCCGGTTCAATAACCCCGGCGATATGTTCGCGGCGAGAGGCAAACATCAGCAGCGCCTCGGTTTCCAGGTGCATGGGTTCGTTTAGCAACAACGCCCGCAATTTTTCACCCAGCGGCGTGCCGCCAGGTTCACGGGTCACCACGTGGGCGATGCGCTCGCTGGTGAGCCAGCGGTCGATCCAGTTCAGTTGAGTGCTTTTTCCCGCGCCATCCACGCCTTCTACGGTGATGAAACGACCTCGGGTTGCCAGCTGGTTATGCATGGTGGGAATCGCCAGAAAATATCCCGGCGATTGTCGCATAGATGTGAGTTGAACGGGCCGCCGCCCGGACTGGCAAGCGTGCGGTACGGCGTTTGCGGGTCAAATGGCTACCGCTTAACAACAGCTCAGTCGGGGCGCACCGCAAAGGGCGCGGGCACACGTGCCGCCAGGGTTTGCCTCAGAAGGGCTTTGCCGTCGCGCTTGAATTCAACAAATTGCACGCCGGTGCGAAACACGTTGAATTCACCGGAAAGCACCGTGTACACCACGCGGCTTTTGACTTCGACGATTTTGGGGCGTTGGCCTGCGTTGGTGGCGGGAATGCTGATCAATACCGTGACGCGATCCGACGTCGGCAGGCTGAAATCTGAATGCAGGCTCAGGCCGTTGGACGAAATATCAAAAGCGCGTACGCGAAATGACAGCCGCTCTTCACTATCCGGATACACAATGGCCACCCGCCAGTTCACCAGATAACGTGTGTCTTTACGCGAGTCCTGGATGGTGTTTCCCGGAAAATGTTCCTGGAAATAATCATCTTCGGCGTGAGGTGCATCCTGCATGGTATGGGAGTAAATGTCGTAATGAGTCGATCTGCATTATAAGAACAGCGCGCACCTCACGGCCATTTGTTTCCGGCCCGGTGGCATCGGGTGTGGCGAGATTGTCCCTACTGCAGCAATAAATCATCCTTGCTGGCGATCTTTATGTCGGCGGGCTCAAGTTGCAAACTGACGGTCAGTGATTACCCATACCTATTCAGGAGTACACCATGACCCGTTTGCCAACTCTGTTTGTCTCGCACGGCTCGCCCATGCTGGCGCTGGATGCCGGAAAAACGGGTGAGGCCTGGGCACGAGTGGCGGCCAGCCTGCCGCGGCCTCGTGCCATTTTGATGGTTTCAGCCCATTGGCATCACGAAAACAGCGGCGTTACCACTGCCGCAGAACTGGATACCATCCATGACTTTTACGGTTTTCCGGCGCCGCTGTATGACCAGCAATATCCGGTGCCTGGCGTACCTGAACTGGCCAAAGAAATTGCCGATGAATTTGGCGCGCTGGGTCTGCAGGTTATGCTGGACCCGCAACGCGGGCTGGATCATGGCGCGTGGGTGCCGCTGAAATCGATGTACCCGCAAGGCGATATTCCGGTGGTGCAGATGGCGCTGGATTTACGCCGCGACACCGACTGGCATTACGCCGTGGGCCGCGCGTTGAACAAGCTGCGTGACGAGGGCATTCTGATTATTGGCTCCGGCAGCATCACCCATAATCTGCGCGACATCATTCCCGGCGTGAGCGAAGGCCCGCAGATTCCGGCTTATGTGCCCGCATTTATGGACTGGATGCATCAACATATCGTCGCCAAAGATGTCACGGCACTGCTCGACTATCGCCAGCAATCTCCGGGTGGCGTGCGCGCACATCCGTCGCAAGATCACATCTTGCCGTTGTACGTGGCGATGGGCGCGGCTGATGGCGAAACTGCGGTGCGTGAATACACGGCGGTGACTGAAGGTGTATTGGGGATGGATATCTACCGCTTTGGTGAGATTCCCGCGTAATAGTGAGCGGACCGCGCTGCCAACAAAAAACCCGACCATTCTGGCCGGGTTTTTTCATTAGGTACTTTCAAACAGGCAAATCAGAACGCCGGAACAACCGCGCCTTGATACTTGTCCTGGATGAATTTCTTCGTTTCCGGGCTGGTCAGAGCGGCGGCCAGTTTTTTCATGGCGTCGCTGTCTTTGTTGTCGGGGCGAGCAACCAGTACGTTCACGTATGGCGATTGCGCGCCTTCGATGGCCAGTGCATCTTTGGTCGGGTTCAGCTTGGCTTGCAGCGCGTAGTTGGTGTTGATCAGGGCCAGATCAACCTGGTTCAGCACGCGTGGCAGCGTAGCAGCTTCCAGTTCCTTGAACTTCAGGTGCTTCGGATTCTGTGCGATGTCTTTCGGGGTGGCCAGAATGTTGTTGGCATCTTTCAGCTTGATCACGCCTTCTTTATCCAGCAGCAACAAGGCGCGACCGCCGTTGGTGGCGTCGTTCGGAATCGCGATGGTGGCACCGTCTTTCAGATCAGCCAGTTTCTTGATTTTGCTGGAATACGCACCAAACGGCTCAACGTGTACGCCGACCACGGGGACCAGGTTGGTGCCTTTGCCTTTGTTGAACTCGGCCAGATACGGCTTGTGCTGGAAGAAGTTGGCATCCAGGCGTTTTTCGGCCACTTGCACGTTGGGTTGCACGTAGTCGCTGAATACTTTGATATCCAGATCCACGCCTTCTTTGGCCAGGATCGGCTTCACGAACTCGAGGATTTCAGCGTGTGGCACGGCAGTGGCGGCAACCGAAATCTTTTCGGCGGCGTGGGCATTGAAGGCCAGCGCGGCAGCCAGCAGAGTCAGCAGTTTTTTCATTGTTGCGGTTTCCTTGTTAGAAACAGTGATTCGATGCCCCGCGACGATCGCCGCGGCGCATCAGTAAGTGAAACAGTCAGGTCTGACTCAACAGGTAGTCATGCGTGCTCAAGGCGTCCTGGTGTAGCCAAACAGGCCAAACAGCCGGTCGGTGACCTTGCCGATGGTGGGCGACGCAGATAACTCGTCGTCCAGTATCTTTTCAAATGCTTCCAGCACCTTTTCGCAATCGGCGGCATTAATGCCCGACCTGGCGCTGACGGCGAGAATGACTTCGGCTTTGTTCATGGTGCTTTCCCCTGGGTTGCGGTCAATGAAAAACTGCGGGGAAAGCGTAAAGCCCACGGGTTTACTTGCGCGAAAAATGCACCACCAGTTTGTCCCCGATCATTTGCAGAATTTGCACCAGCACGATCAAGATCAGCACGGTGACGACCATCACGTCAGTCTGAAAGCGCTGGTAGCCGTAACGAATGGCTAGATCGCCCAAGCCGCCGCCGCCAATGACGCCCGCCATGGCGGTGTAAGACACCAGAGTAATGGCGGTGACGGTAGCTCCCGCCAGAATGCCGGGGCGAGCTTCCGGCAACAGTGCGCCGGAAATGATCTGGCGAGTGGTGGCGCCCATGGCCTGAGTGGCTTCGATAATGCCGCGATCCACTTCGCGCAACGCGGTTTCCACCAGTCGGGCAAAGAACGGTGTAGCGCCGACGACCAGCGGCGGAATCGCCCCGGCCACACCCAGCGACGTGCCGGTGAGCAATACCGTGAACGGGATCATCACGATCAGCAGAATCACAAATGGCACCGAGCGCAGCACGTTCACCACGAATGACAACACGCCATACACCGCAGGTTGTTCCAGTAATTGCTTGCGGCCGGTCAGAAACAGCAGCACGCCCAAGGGCAGGCCCAGCACCAGCGTGAACAGCGACGAACCCGCCAGCATCAACAAAGTATCTTGCGTGGCTTGCCAGATATCGGACCAGTCCACGTTCGCAAAAAGATCGTTCATCCGCGCAAAATCTCCACGGTCAGGCCAGCGTCGCTAAAGCGCTGCAGGGCAATTTCTGGTTGGCCACCGGTAATCGACAGAATCAGCTGGCCATAAGGCGTGTCTTTGATGCGGTCGATCCGGCCAGACAAAATACTGAAGTCCACGCCAGTCTCGCGCGCCACCTGGCCCAGCACCGGTTCATAAGTCTGCTCGCCGCGAAAAGTCAGCCGCACAATGCGGCCCGGCACGTGAGCGTAGGCATCGGTTTCTTCGGCTTCGTCGACGTTTTCCGCTTCTTGTACAAAACGCTGGGTGGTGACGTGTTGCGGATGCAAAAACACGTCGGCCACGTTACCCACTTCCACCACGCGCCCGGCGTCCAGCACGGCCACGCGGTCACCAATGCGGCGGATCACATCCATTTCATGCGTGATGACCACGATGGTCAGATTGAATTCGCGGTTGATCTCGGCCAGCAATTGCAGCACCGATTGCGTGGTCTGCGGGTCCAGCGCGCTGGTGGCTTCATCACACAGCAGCACTTTGGGGTTGGTCGCCAAAGCGCGGGCGATGCCGACGCGTTGTTTCTGGCCGCCGGACAACTGCGCCGGATATTTGTTGGCGTGGTCCGCCAGACCCACGCGGGCCAGCAACTGCTCCACGCGATCCTTGATCTGTACCGATGAATACATGCCTGCCAGCTTGAGCGGAAAAGCCACGTTGTCGGCCACGGTCTTGCTGGATAACAGATTGAAATGCTGAAAGATCATGCCAATGCCGCGGCGCTGCTCGCGCAACTGCGCTGAATCGGAGGCGGTGATTTCCACGCCATCAATCAGTACGCGCCCGGAAGTGGGTTTTTCCAGCAGGTTAATCAAGCGCACCAGCGTGGATTTACCCGCACCGGAGTGACCAATAATGCCGAAAATCTCGCCAGCCTCAATTTTCAGATCGATGCCGTTGAGCGCCGGGATGGCCCGGCCGTCCACATTGAAAGACTTGTGGACATCAATAAATTCAATCACGAAGCAACCTTGTGGGTTACGCAAAATTATGGAAATTATCGGGTGAGATGACCCAAGGCGCCATGTTAATGAGTTGCTTTATAACTGCAAAATCTTTGTGGTGATATGAATATCACAAAATCGCATTATGAAGCATTGGCGCGGCTTGTAGCCGGATCGCGTCTGACCCGTGATGAAGGGGCAAGATTATATATGCTGATGTGCTGATCAGCCCTGCCGATGGTCCGGTGATAGTGCACAAGAGGTCGCCCTATAAGCCAAAACCCGGCAATTGCGCGCTACGGTTTTGCTGTGCGGTTAATCTGCGCTGATCAATCACAGTCGCGCCTTTTCTGACCTGAGATTGAATCCGTCTTATGTGTAATCCAGATTTAGTCTGTCAGTGGTTGTAGGTCTATTCCTGGCAAATACTACGCGCTCGTCCGGTATTTTCTCCAAAAAATACGGCCTATCTTTCGTTTCAGGTTTGGCATCTGCAATGCAAATTACCTCGCCAATAAACGAAGGAGATTTAACAATGAAGCACGCAAATCAGGATAACAAACACACCTTTATTCGCTGGGCCAAAGCCATTGCCTTGATTGCCGGATTAGGCTCGGTATTGCTGCTCAGTGCTTGCGGCGGCGATGATGGCCCGGATGATCGACTGGGCCTTAGCAAGCCGGCATTGCGGGTGATTCACGCTTTCCCTAACGGCCCGCAAATTGATGCGCTGACCAATGGCAACGTCTCCGCTAGCGGCCTGAGCTATCTGGCAACCAAAGCGTATTTTGATATCGATGACACCCAGACCACCGTCAGCGCCAATCTGGCCGGGACATCTACCCAGGTTTCCACTGCTTCTTTCAAGGCGGCAACCGGGCATAAATACACCTATGCCTTCGTCGCTGGCACCAGCGCCACCAACGACGCGGTGCTGATTGATGATCCGTATGAAAAGGGTTTGCTGTCAGACAAGGCGCGCGTACGCACGCTGAATGCGGCGTTCAATACCGGGAACGTGGATATCTACGTGCTTAAATCGACCGATACCCTGGCTGGCGCCACGCCGATGGCTAGTGCGATTGGCTTCAAGACTGCCTACCCGGCTTCTGGTGCAGATTCAATTGATCTGGACGGCGGTCAGGTGACGGTGGTGGTGACTGACGCCGGCTCCAAAACGCCAATTTTCACGTCGACGCAGACCTCGCTGGATAACAACGCCGATTGGCTGATTACCGTGGTGCCACAACAAGGCGTTGCCGCTGTCACCCCGGATCAGATCAAAGTGCTGGTGGTAAAAACCAATGATCCAAACAATGCAGGTTTTGAATTGACTCCAGCTTCCTGATTGCCCGCCAAATCGTTTATCTAGCGTACCAGCAATAAAGGCCTCCATTCCGGGGGCCTTTATTGTTGCTCATTCATGGAAGTGGCATTGGGCAGGCCAACAACATTAGCTGCTCATTTGCAGTGCATATTTGCGGCAATGTTCCAGATACCCTTGCTCATGACTCCCCACCAATTGCACCACGCTATTCCATAACCAGGAGGGCGCATCCAGCGTTTTGCTGCGATTGCGCCGCAATTCGGCCTTCCAGCTGCGGCGGGTATCGGCGTCCATTTGCCGGGCATGGGCAACACCCACAACCTGAGCCAGGTAGTACGCCACATGCATGGCCTCGTCGGTATCGAGGGTTTCGATTTCCAGCTTCAAATCTTGTGGCAATAACTCACGCACGAATACGGCGTGATCCATAAAGCGGGTGGCGACCAGACGTTCGCCCAGCGCGGGAGACAGATGCTTTGCGCCTTCCCGAACGCGCTGACCGTTATCGCGAGGCATGTGAGCATGCGCATGGCGCGGAGCTGCCGCGCGGATCGCCTCTTTCACATCCATCAAACAATAATCGCGGTCCTCACCTTCACCTATTCCCAGCAACAATGCATAACGCAGTAAACCCAGTGAGCTACAGCCTTTGACCCAATAGGCCGCATCCAGCAGTTCGACTGGCGAATCATCAGCGCGGGACTTCAAACGGGTGGCCAGATGCTGCAGGTCGGGCTGGCGGAACAAGTCTTTAAGTGCGGATTTTTCGTCCTTGGAGAGCGGCCAGAAATGCTTGCCACGCGGAATGGTCGGCTTGGGGTCGTCAATCCGCTCCCGTGCGAGTTCTTTCCAGGAGCGCGTCACCGCCTCGCGCACCACCAGTTGCACTGCATCTGGCCGGTTTTTGGGTGGGCGCGGTTTGCCGGAGAATGATTGTTCGTAGCCCAGCATCATTTGCTCCAGCATGCGGGCGGTGACCACGCCGGGCAAGCGGCTGCCGCGTGCCGCTGTCGCGAGCGACAAAGCCAGGCGCACCAGATCATGCGCTGGGTTGCCGATGACGGTCTGGTCCAGATCGCGGATCTGCACGTCGATGTCGCCGTCGGCATAACCCAGCGGGCCGAGGTTGCCGATATGGCAATCGCCGCAAATCCATACTGCCGGGCCATGCGGTAAGGCGTGACCATGCTGGCTGTGTAGCCATTCATAAAACTGGACGGTATTGCCCCGCACATAAGCGTGAGGCGAGCGTGCCATTTTTTCGTTGCGCCGCGCCAGCAATAGCGGGCGGCGTTCATCCGGCGATGGCAGCTTCATGGAACTCCAGACTCAAACAAGGGAAGATTTCATGCTAGCTGCCAATGTGGGATGGCGCTGTCAGCGAATGGCTAAAAAGGATTGGCGCCTTCGCTGATAGGCGCGACGCTGATGTGTTCGGGCAAGGCATCAGTTTGCAAGGTGTGTACAACCGCGTTGAGCGCAGTTTGCAATGCCAGCGCCGCCGCCAGCCCAGCTTGATCTTTGGTGATATCCAGCGAGCCAAATACGGCAATGCGATCCAGCCGGTTTTCCAGTGTCAACTCGCCAATTTGCAAGGTGTCTGCCTCGTTGGCATAAGGGCTGAAATGATCCATGCGGCGTTCCTTAGAGTGACCGAACCAGTTGTTTGAGCATGCGATAGAACTCGTGTTCGAGCCAGCGCCAGATGGCGTTGTCACTGCTTGATTCACGGGTAGCGCGGCTATGTGTGGCGCGAGGCCCGCTGCTGGCCGGTTTGGGCGGCGGCAGACGCATGGCTTGCTGTCTGGCGGCTTCGGGCAAGGTCGGGAAAGGGTTGATGCCGATTCTTTTTTCCAGCTCGGCAATCGACACCACCTGGTAATCGTCGCCCGGCGCGTTGGGTGTGACGTACGCCGCCGCTTGTTGCTTGCTCGGGTTATAGACCGCTTTGTATAGATACGTCGGCACCAACACCCGGTTGTTGAGGCGCTTGATGGCGCTGCCTTCAAACAGCGGGCCGGTGACCACGTATACCTCGCCATCGCGCACAGCCATGTCTCGCACGGACGCCTCAAGCCCCGCCCACAGGCCGCGATTGTTTTCCGGTGACTGGGGGATCATATTGGCCAGACTGAAGCTCTGAAACTGGGCATCTTTATCTGGCATATCGCCATTCGGGCTCATGTGGCCACGATCAAAACCGCTGCGGGCGTAATCGGCCAGTTCCGGGTGCGGCATGTTCTGTAGCTGCGGTTCTTCGTGAAAGGTGTCGGTACGCACCATCTCGCGCGCTTGTTGCACGCGCTGGCGGGTGATGTGCTCGGCTGACCACAAAGGGGTGAGTGATACGCCGGAATACAACACGGCAAAGGCATCAAAACACAATGGTTTGGTATCGCGTGCCAGCTTGGGGTTGTGTACATCCGGCGCGCGTCCGGAGAAAAACTGGGCAGGGCAGTTGCTGGCGCTGGCCAGTGCCAGCGGCGCCGCAGCGAGCAGGATTGCCGCGAACAAAAGACTTTTCATTGTTGTTATGGAAGAGGGCGATGGAACGGAGGCAGAGCGTACAAAGTGTGGGGCTGCCTGTCCATGCCGTTCTGCGGCGAATAGTGGCTGCCGCGTGCTTTAGCTCACAAATGGCACTGTCGCAGCCGAAGTCAGATAAGCAAAAACAAGGCAATGACCGAGCCAATCAGCCCGACGCGAGTAAGACGGTAAACGCGCGGATTCCAGCGTTTGAAGCGCTTGCGGTGTTCCCCGACCCAACCGGCGTAACGAAACAGGCGACTGAGTGCCCCGCAATGATCACCATCGCGATTGGGTGAACTGGCGGCGGCGACAATATTTTGGCCCACCCAATTATTCAAAGTGCTTGCCCACGAGTAGCGCATCGGTCGTTCGATATCGCAAAACAGGATTAACCGACCCTGACCACTGTGGTTCTCGGCGCGGTGGATAAACGTCTCGTCAAACACCACGCCTTCGCCATCGCGCCAGCTATAGCGCTGGCCATCCACTTCGATATAGCAACGGTCGTCATTGGGCGTGATCAAGCCCAGGTGATAACGCAGTGAACCGGCGTACGGGTCTCGATGCGGATTCAGTTTGCCGCCATCGGGCAACCAGGCAAACATCGCCGCTTTGACGCTGGGCAACGTACGCAGCAACGCCGTGGTGCGGGGGCACAGGACCTCGGCAGAGGGGTGCGCTTCGCCGTACCACTTCAGATAAAACCGCTTCCAGCCATATTTGAAAAACGAATTGAAACCGGCGTCGTCATTGTGTTGTGCCGCGCGGATATGCTGGGCGTCGAGCAAGCGCTGGCCTTCCTCGCGGATTTCCAGCCAGTGAGATTGCAGGATTTTCAGATCAGGAAAAGCGCTGACGCAAACAAACGGCGTATCCGGCACGGATGAGCATGCATACATCAGGACATTGACCGGCGCGGCTACGGATGAATGATCAAAGACTTGATGGCGCCATGAATGACGCACGCGGCCGCGTAAATGCACCCGCAAAATGGCGGCACCAATCAGTAATACCAGGGCGACCTTTAGTAGCAAGCCTGCCATGAAAGTCTCCTTCCCGGATTGGCACCGGTGACTGCGGCGCATAACCCGGTATTGCGTGCGGTTGTTTTTATGGTTTTTTCGATGGGTGCGAGCACCAGCATCGGATTGGCGGATGTATTCATCTCGCCGATATGACAAAAGACTGCCCGAGCGCGACAGGGTCGCAACGCAGCAATGTTCTGCTTTAGTTGTAGTCACTACGCAAAATTACGTGTAGTCAAAATCATGACGATGCGCTGGGTTGCCAAGGAAAATATCAGTTTTTAACTGCTTCACACCGGTTTTAATTCATAAAATCGATGCAAAACCGGTCAAATTGGCTGCCGCTTGTCGGAGAAAAGCGGGCGTGTTTTTTATGTGCGCGATGTTGCAAACCCAGCTTTTGGCTATGCAGATGGCGTAAATGCTGTGACCTGCAGTGCAACCAGGTGGTTGTGTAGTGAGTTTCAATTGAAATGCGTAGTTGAATACGAAAAACCCTGTGGCTTAGGCTTCCCTCTGAATTCAAACCGGTTTGACTGGAGGTATGAGTTCAGGCGGCAAATTGAGGAGTCTTTGCCTGGAAAGAGCGGTAAGAAGATCAAAAAAGGACCGAAAAATGAGATTTACACTCACAGTAACGACGGCTGCATTGTGTTCAGTATTGATTGCCTGCGGCGGTGGCGGCGGCGCCTCCGCAGCAGATGGCAGTAGCAATTCCACCTCGACCAAGGCCAGTGGCGTAGTCTCGGCCAGTTACAACCCTTCTTATACATCGGTGCAGTTGTTCCACTGGAAGTGGAGCGATGTCGCCAAGGAATGTACGGATTTTCTCGGCCCGCAAGGTTACGGCGCAGTGCAGATATCGCCGCCGCAAGCGTCCAAGGTGACCGGCAACTGGTGGGATATGTACCAGCCGGTGAATTTCGGCAGCCTCACCAGCCGCATGGGTAACGAATCTGATCTGCAAAACATGATCAACACATGCCATGCCGCGCATGTGCGGGTGTACGCCGACGTCGTGGTGAACCAGATGGCTGCAGACTCCAGCAGCAGCTACAGCGCCACCGATGGCTCAACCTGGAACGCCAGCACGCTGACGTATCCGCAGTTTTCCAGTAATGATTTCCACTCCAATTGCACCATTCAATCCAGCGATTACGGCTCCCCCGGCAATCGCAGCAACGTGATGTTGTGTCGCCTGGACGGCATGCCGGATCTGGCGACCGAAAGCAGTTATGTGCAGGGCGTGATCTCCTCTTACCTGAAGAAGCTGCTCTCGCTTGGGGTGGATGGTTTCCGGCTGGATGCAGCCAAACACCAGCAACCGACGGCATTGAACAGCATCCTCAACACGGTGAAAGCCACCTATCCGACCACGCTGGCGGGCGAGAACATCTGGGTGACGCAAGAGGTGATCCCCGACGGCAACGTGGTGCGTTCGGATTACTTCCAGAACGGCACCATCAACGAGTTCCAGTTCACCTATGCCATTCGCGATGCCTTCCGCAACAACAACGGCAACAATCTGGCCAGCCTGCCGACCATGATGGGCACGCCGGGTAACTGGGGCGGCAGTTGGGGCTTTGTACAGCCGCAATATGCCACCGTGTTTGTGAATAACTGGGACACCGAACGCAGTGGGACGGATTCGCTCAATGCCAGCAACTACGCCGGTGCAACCAACGATTCCCAAGGCACCAAGCGCTACGATCTGGCCAATATCTTCATGCTGGCATGGCCGTATGGCGAGGCCCAGGTCCAATCCGGGTTCCGTTTCAGCAACGTGGATCAGGATGCGCCCACCGCCAGCCCGTACGACGCCAGCGGCAACGCCCAGATCAATGTGAACTGGGACTTCATCCATCGCTGGTCGGACATCTCCAACATGGTGGCGTTCCGTACCGCCACCAACGGCCAGGGCGTGAGCAACTGGACCACCGGTACGGGCAACCAGATTGCCTTTAGCCGTGGCGCTGTGGGCTTTGTGGCCATCAATAACGACACCAGCGCCTGGAGCAAAACCTTCCAGACTGGCTTACCTGCGGGCACCTATTGCAACGTGGTACATGGCCTGGTTAGCGGCACTGCTTGCGCCAGCGATAGCGTGACGGTGGATGCCAGCGGCAACGCCTCCATTACCCTGCCTGCCAATGGCGGAAGTACGGTGCCAGCGGTGGCGATCTACACCGGGCAGAAGCTGGGTGGATCAGGCTCGGGTGGTGCCACTACTTGCCCGGTGACATTTACCATCGCCAATGCCAACACCAGCTTTGGGCAGAATCTGTACGTGGTCGGCAACCAGACCGTCCTTGGTAACTGGACTCCGGCCAGCGGGTTTGCTCTGACCATCGTCGGCAGCGGCGCAAACGCTACGTGGTCTGGCACCATTTCGCTCCCGGCGAGTACCGCCATCCAGTACAAATATGTGAAATGGGACGGCACCACCGCGACGTGGGAGAGCAATCAATCCACCAGCAGTGGTAATCGCGAAGCGACGACTTGCTCAAGCGGCGCGCAGGCGCTTAATGATGGAAGTTTTTGAGTGACGGATTAATGAAACGAAAGGGCCGCAAATGCGGCCCTTTTTCTTGTGAGGTACTAACCCGGATTGCCATTAACGACTGACCCAAATCATCCTGCAGCATCGTTTGCTTTTGGTTTGATTTTAGATACTGGCAAACAATGATCGCCAATCACGCCGACCGACCGAGGGGCCGCAGGATGCGTGCAAGCAATCTTGGCAAACAGATGGTTTGCTTCGGCTTTTGACTTCGGGCCCCCTTGCGGTAGCGGGGTCGCCTTTCTTTTGGTTTCTTTTCTTTGGCGACCCAAAGAAAAGAAACGTGCTCCCGGTCACCACCGGGTATCTAACGTTTTTCACGCTCGTGCCAAAGGCACTAACAACCCGGTTATTAGCGCCCCTTCGGCGGCACCAATTCCTTCGGTTTGAAATCACACAAATCATTCACCACACACCGCCAGCACTCCGGCCTGCGTGCCTTGCACACATAACGCCCATGCAAAATCAGCCAGTGATGGGCGTTGAGCTGAAACTCAGCCGGCGTCACCTTCATCAACTTGTCTTCCACCGCGCGTACATCTTTACCTTTGGCGAGCCCGGTGCGGTTGGAGACCCGAAAGATATGCGTATCCACGGCGATGGTCGGATGGCCGAATGCGGTATTCATCACCACGTTGGCGGTCTTGCGGCCCACACCCGGCAGCGCTTCCAGTGCCTCACGATCTTGTGGGACTTCACCACCGTGCTTTTCCAGCAAGATGCGACAGGTTTCCAGCAAGTGTTTGGCCTTGCTGCGATACAAGCCAATGGTCGCGATATAGCCTTCCAGCCCTTCTTGCCCCAGCGCGAGGATGGCCGCGGGCGTGTTGGCGACCGGAAACATCCGTCGCGTGGCTTTGTTTACGCCGACATCGGTAGCTTGTGCAGACAACAACACCGCTGCCAGCAACTCAAATGGCGTGGTGTATTCCAGCTCGGTAGTGGGCGCCGGGTCCAGTTCGGCCAGGCGTTTGTAGAATTCGTAGCGGGTTTCTTTGTTCATCGGGCCATCACAACCGGTCGATATTGACTTGTTCAATCGCGCCCAGATTGCGCCCGAGGAAGCGTTCACCCACGCTGCGGAACTTCAACGGCACGTCGGTGACGAAATAACGATAGTCCGGCATGCCGCGTTGCGGATTGGCCAGACCCTGTTCTTGCAGCAATGCGGCGGTTTCGTCGGCGATGGCAATGGCCGAATCTACCAGTTTCAGGCGGCTGCCGGCCACTTCAGACAACAACGGCTTGAGCAGCGGGTAATGGGTGCAACCAAGCACCAGTGTGTCGATCTGCTCCACAAACACCGGCTTGAGATATTCCTGCGCGGTCATGCGCGTGACCGGATGCTCCAGCCAGCCTTCTTCAACCAGCGGCACAAACAGCGGGCACGCCTGGGAGTAAACGTGGTGGTTGGGATTTAGCTGATGAATCGCGCGGGCATAGGCGTTGGAGTTGATGGTGGTCGGCGTGCCGATCACCCCAATGCCGCCACTTTGCGTGGTTTCCACAGCGCAGCGTGCGCCAGCGGCAATCACATCCAGCACGGGCAGCGGTGAAATCTCCCGCACTTTTTCGGCGGCGACGGCGGCCATGGTATTACAGGCAATGATCAGCATTTTGACTTGCTGTTTTTGCAGGAAGTCGACGATCTGCATGGTGAAGTGTTCGATGGTCGAAACGGACTTCACGCCATAAGGCACGCGGGCGGTGTCGCCAAAGTACACAATGTTTTCAAACGGCAGCCGATCCATCAACGCACGGACTACGGTTAACCCGCCCACACCGGAGTCGAATACGCCGATTGGGTGGGATGCTTGTGGTTGTGACATGGCGGCTCCCCAAAAGCCGCAATTCTAGCCGTCTGGGCGAGGCTTTTGGCGATTTTTAGCGGCGCGAATTACGCACATGCAGCAATGGCTTTTCACCTTTGCTATCTCTAATAGGTCAGGCAGCAAATCGAGTCAGGCGCGCGCATGCCGATTTGACTGGTCAGGGCAGGGCGCATTCCCGACACCTCAGGGCATCCGCATTGTGGAAAACCCTGATACGTTGGTAAAATTAACGCCTTTTCGCTTGCAATATGCTGCTTCTTCAAGGGTAGTGCCATGGACAGACAAAGCGGGTTGCAGAACACCCTATACCGGCCTGAGTTCGAACAGGACAGTTGCGGTTTTGGCTTGATCGCGCAAATGGACGACCAACCCAGCCACTGGCTGGTGAAGACCGCCATTTCGTCGCTGGCCGCTTTGACGCACCGTGGCGCGGTGGCCGCCGATGGCAAATCGGGCGACGGCTGTGGTTTGCTGTTCCGTAAACCGGATGCCTTCTTGCGTGCCGTGGCCGCCGAAGCCGGTTTTACGCTGGCTGACTTGTACGCTGCCGGGCTGGTATTTCGCTCGACGGACGCGACCCAGGGTGCAACCTCGCTGACCAATCTGCAAAACGCCATTGAAGCGCAAGGGTTGACGCTGGCCGGTGTGCGCGCCGTGCCGATCAATACCGAGGCCTGTGGCGAGTACGCCATGCGCACATTACCCGCCATCGGCCAGGCTTTTGTGAACGCGCCCGCTGGCATGGAACAAGCGGAGTTTGAACGTCGCCTGTATCAAGCGCGCCGCGTGGCCGAGAAATCCAACAAAGCCAGCGACCCCGGGTTTTATATCCCGACACTGAATTCGCAGACGCTGTCCTACAAAGGCCTGGTTACGCCGGAAAACCTGCCAGTGTTTTATCTGGACCTGAACGACGAGCGCTTTGCCTCGTCGCTGGCCGTGTATCACCAACGCTTCTCTACCAATACTTGGCCGCAGTGGAAACTGGCGCAGCCGTTTCGCTTCCTGGCGCATAACGGTGAGATCAACACGCTGTCAGGCAACCGGCTGTGGGCCAAGGCGCGTGAAGCGATCATGGATTCGCCGCTGCTGGACATGAACACCGTGCGCCCGATCGTGCAAACCGACGGGTCGGATTCGATGAGCCTGGACAACATGCTCGAAGGCCTGATGATGGGCGGCATGGACGTGTTCCGCGCGTTTCGCATGCTGGTGCCACCGGCTTGGCAGAACGTGGATAGCAACGATCGCGATCTGCGCGCTTTCTATGAATACAACTCCATGCATATGGAAGCGTGGGACGGCCCGGCTGGCATCGTCTGGACCACCGGCCGCTACGCCGGTTGCATGCTGGACCGCAACGGCCTGCGTCCGGCGCGGTATGTGATCACCAAAGACCGCCATCTGACGATTGCCTCGGAAATCGGCGTGTGGAACTACAAGCCAGAAGACGTGGTGAAAAAAGGCCGCGTCAAGCCGGGACAGATTGTGGCTGTCGATCTGGAAACCGGTGATTTTCTCGATACCGAAACCATTGATAACCGGCTGAAAGCGACGCATCCGTATCGCAAGTGGATCAAGAACAACGCCATTCAGCTGGAGTTGAGTGAAGACAACAGTCCGCTGCCGGAGATGTCCCGCCCCGAGTTGTTGATCTTCCAGAAGCAATTTGCGCTGACCTATGAAGAGCGCGACCAGATCCTGCGCGTGCTGGCGGCAGACGGCCAGGAAGCCGTAGGCTCAATGGGTGACGACACGCCGATGGCGGTGTTATCAGAAAAAGTGCGCTCGCCGTTTGATTATCTGCGCCAGCAGTTTGCCCAGGTCACCAACCCGCCGATCGACCCGATTCGCGAAGCGATCGTGATGTCGTTGAATACCTGTTTCGGCCCGGAACGTAATGTGTTCTCGGTGACCGAAGACAACGCCAAGCGGCTGGAAGTGCGCTCGCCAGTGTTGTCCAGTGACAAGTTCGATGCGCTCACATCCTTGCCGGGTGACGACTACAAACCGGCGTTCTTTGATGCCACTTACGATCCTGCCAAAGTCTCGCTCAAAGAAGCCATTGAGCAACTGCAAGCGCAGGTGCTGGCCAGCGTGCGCAATGAACACACGGTAGTGGTGATACTGAGCGACAAACAGATCGCCCAGGGCCGTTTGCCGATCCACATGTTGTTTGCCACGGGGGCCGTGCACCACGCGCTGGTCGATGCCGGTTTGCGCTGCAAGATCAACCTGGTGGTCGAGACGGCCACCGCACGCGATCCGCACCACTTTGCTTGTCTGATTGCCTTCGGCGCCACCGCCGTGTTCCCGTATCTGGCCTACCAGACGATTCTGGAACTGGTTGGTAGCGGGCAGATCAGCCTGCCGTTGCTGGCAGCCACTAATAACTTCCGCAAGGCCATCAACAAAGGCTTGCTGAAGATCATGTCCAAAATGGGCATCTCCACCGTGGCGTCTTATCGCGGCTCACAGCTGTTTGAAGGCGTGGGTATTGGCGAAGAAGTCATCAAACTGTGCATGGAAGGCACGGTGTCGCGCATTGGCGGCGCCAACTTTGCCGACTTTGAAGCCGACACGCTCAAGCTGAACCGTCTGGCGTTCAACAGCATGCGGCCGATTGCCCAGGGTGGCTTGCTCAAGTACGTGTTTGGCGAGGAATACCACGCCTACAACCCGGACGTGGTCATGCAACTGCAAAAGGCGGTGCAGGGCGGCGAGTACAAGGATTACCTCAAATACGCTGATCTGGTAAATCAACGCCCGGTAGCCATGCTGCGTGACTTGATGGCGCTGCAAATTGATCCGGCCAAAGCCATCCCGCTGGAAGAAGTCGAATCCGTTGAGGCGATCCTGGCGCGCTTTGATTCCGCCGGGATGTCGCTGGGCGCGCTCAGCCCGGAAGCGCATGAAGCGCTGGCCGAAGGCATGAACCGCTTGGGTGGTCGTTCCAATTCCGGCGAAGGCGGTGAAGACCCGGCGCGCTACGGCACCATGAAGATGTCCAAGATCAAGCAAGTGGCCTCGGGCCGCTTTGGTGTGACGCCGCATTACCTGGTCAACGCCGAAGTGCTGCAGATCAAGGTGGCACAAGGCGCCAAGCCGGGTGAGGGTGGCCAGTTGCCGGGTGACAAAGTCAGCCCGTTGATTGCGCGGTTGCGTTGCTCCAAGCCTGGCATCAGCCTGATCAGTCCGCCGCCGCATCACGATATCTACTCGATTGAAGATCTGGCCCAGCTGATTTTCGACTTGAAACAGGTCAATCCGAAGGCGCTGGTGTCGGTGAAGCTGGTGGCTGAACCTGGCGTGGGCACCATTGCTGCGGGTGTGGCCAAGGCTTATGCCGATCTGATTACGATATCCGGCTACGACGGTGGCACCGGTGCCTCGCCGCTCACCAGCGTGAAATACGCCGGTACGCCGTTTGAGCTGGGCCTGACCGAAGCGCAGCAAGTGTTGCGAGCCAATGGCTTGCGTGGCCGCGTGCGGGTGCAAACCGACGGTGGTCTGAAGACCGGGCTGGATGTGGTCAAGGCCGCGATCATGGGCGCGGAAAGCTTCGGTTTCGGCACCGGCCCGATGGTGGCGCTGGGCTGCAAATATCTGCGCATTTGCCATCTGAATAACTGCGCCACCGGTGTGGCGACGCAAGAAATCAAACTGCGCAGCAAGTACTTCACCGGCTTGCCGGACATGGTGGTCAATTACTTCACCTTTATCGCCCGCGAAACCCGTGAATGGATGGCCAAGCTGGGTGTGCGCTCGATGGAAGAACTGATCGGCCGTTCCGAATTGCTGGGCTTGATTGAAGGCGCGACCGAACGGCAAAAACGCTTGCGTCTGGACGTGTTGCTCAGCCAAGGCACGATTCCGGATAGCGAACCGCGTTTCTGCGTGGCAGATCGCAACCCGTCATTCGACAAGGGTGAACTGGCCGAGCAAATGGTGGCGGACGCGCTGGCGGGTATCAAGGCCAAAACACCGCAGCGCTTTGAATACAAAGTGCGCAACGTGAATCGGTCGATTGGTGCGCGTTTGTCCGGCGAAATCGCCATGGCCCACGGTGCCGACGGCCTGCCGGCAGATTGTTTGCATATCAAGCTCAACGGCTCGGCCGGGCAATCATTTGGCGTGTGGAACGCCAAGGGGCTGACGCTGGAGCTGGAAGGCGATGCCAACGATTACGTGGGCAAGGGCATGTCGGGTGGCCGCGTGGTGATCTATCCGCCCAAGGTCAGCGAATTCCGCGCGGACGATGCGGTGATTGTTGGTAACACCTGCCTGTATGGCGCAACTGGCGGCGAGCTGTATGCCGCTGGCCGCGCGGGCGAACGCTTCGCAGTGCGTAACTCCGGCGCGCTGGCCATTGTGGAAGGCGTGGGCGATCACGGTTGTGAATACATGACTGGCGGCACGGTGATTGTGCTGGGCGAAACCGGCTACAACTTCGGCGCGGGTATGACCGGCGGTTTTGCGCTGGTGTATGACACTCAGCAACGCTTCGCCTATCGCTACAACAACGAACTGGTGGATATCAACCTGATCAATGGTGAGTCCTATGGTGCAGTTCGGGCCTTCCTCAAGGAAAAGCTCAAGGACTACCTGAAGCAGACCGGTTCTGTGCGCGCCCAAGAGTTGCTGCACGACTTTGACGAAGCCGTGGATTACTTCTGGCTGGTGAAGCCCAAGGCCGCCAAGCTGGATGATCTGTTGAAGGATTGATCGACGGTTGGAACGGTGCGCATGAATGCGCACCCTACAGCCCCTCAACCCGTAGGGTGCGCATTTATGCGCACCATTGCGGATTACAAATTTGATTGGGGTGGGTCAGCGGGTTTTATCCCTCAAGCCTTTTATCCCGCGTTATCGGGACACCCCTGACTCCTCACCGGAGCAGCCAATGGATGTATTTCAGTTCATGAACGTAGCGCGTAACCCGGGCGAGAAAGTCCCGGCGAACGAGCGTATCTATCTGTTCAAGGAAATTTATCAGCCGCTGGTCGCGGGCGAAGCGGCCGAGCAAGCTGGTCGGTGTCTATCTTGCGGCAATCCGTATTGCGAATGGGAATGCCCCGTTCACAACTACATTCCCAACTGGCTGGAACTGGTGCAGCAAGGCAAGTTGTTCGAGGCCGCTGAACTGAGCCACAAGACCAACAGCCTGCCGGAAATTTGTGGCCGGGTATGCCCGCAAGACCGTCTGTGCGAAGGCGCCTGTACGCTCAATCAAGGCGGCTTTGGCGCGGTGTCGATTGGCTCGGTGGAGAAATACATTACCGATACCGCCTACGAGCAAGGCTGGCGGCCGGATATGTCCAAAGTGGTGTGGACTGACAAAAAAGTCGCCATCATCGGGGCGGGCCCGGCTGGCTTGGGCTGCGCGGACGTGCTGGTGCGCAATGGCATCAAGCCGGTGGTGTTTGATCGCTATGAAGAAATTGGTGGTCTGCTGACCTTCGGTATCCCCGAATTCAAGCTGGAAAAAGAAATCGTCGCCCGCCGCCGCGAAATCATGGAAGGCATGGGCGTTGAGTTTCGTCTGAATACCGAGATCGGTACCGATATCACCATTGAGCAGTTGTTGAGCGACTACGATGCTGTGTTTATGGGCATGGGCGCGTACAAGTACATGAAGGGCGGCTTTGAGGGCGAGGATTTGCCCGGTGTGATGGAAGCGTTGCCATTCCTGATCAACAACGTGCGCCAGAAAATGCAGACCTTGCCCGCTGGCGAAGCGCCGCAATCGATGCAAGGCAAGCGCGTGGTGGTGCTGGGCGGTGGTGACACGGCCATGGACTGCAACCGCACCTCAATTCGCCAGGGCGCCAAGAGCGTCATCTGCGCCTATCGTCGCGATGAAGCCAACATGCCTGGCTCCAAGCGCGAAGTGGCCAATGCCAAAGAAGAGGGCGTGCAGTTCTGGTGGAACCGCCAGCCCATCAACATTAAACAGAACGCTGATGGCAGCCTGGCACTGACGCTGGTGACTACTCGCTTGGGCGAACCCGATGAAAAAGGCCGTCGCCGCGCTGAAAACGTGCCGGGCTCGGAAGAAATCATCGAATGCGATCACGTGATTGTCGCCTTTGGCTTCCAGGTGGAAGCGGCCAGCTGGTTTGATGCGCAAGGCATCAATAGTGATGAATGGGGCCGCACTGTGGCGCCGTTTAAACAAACCTTCAAGCATCAAACTTCCAACCCGAAAATCTTCGCCGGTGGCGATCAAGTGCGCGGTGCGGATCTGGTGGTGCGTGCGGTTTATGAAGGTCGCCAGGCTGCAGAAGGGATTCTGGAATACGTTGGCGTTTGGTAAGTGCGGGTTGTTTGCAAACTAAAAAACAGGACATTGAGTCCCGTTTTTTATTTGAGTACCGAAACAGCCTACGCCTTGGATTCATCCCAAAACATCGCTTCAATCTTGTTGCCATCCAGATCGCGCACAAACGCGCCGTAATACTGCGCGCCGTAATCCTCACGCGGGCCGGGAGCGCCATCGTCCACGCCGCCGTGAGCCAGCGCAGCAGCATGGAAAGCATCAACTTGTGCTTTGCTGATTGCGGTAAAGCCGACATGAGTGCCATTGCCCACTGAGGCCGGTTTGCCATCCAGCGGATGCTGGACCCAGAACTCGGGATATTCGGCGCCGTAGCCAATGGCACCCGGGTAATCGAGGATGCGTTTGCAGCCTAACGTGACCATAACCGCGTCGTAGAAAACCGCAGCTTTATCAAACTGGTTGGTGCCAACCGAAGCGTGGGACAACAAAGGTGCTTGAGACATTGCAGACATCCTTGGGCAGAGATAGACGATCAGTTCGGGGGCTTTCAGGATGGTTGGCAATGGGCAATCTTTCAAGGTTCCGGCGCAAGAAAGTCCGGGTTAAATCCAGCCGAGCGCGCCCAGCAATGCCCCGAGCCCAATCAGCCACAGCGGATTGTATTTGGTGCGCAACGTCACCCAGACTGCCACCCCCGCCAGCAGCACGGGGCCAGCTGAGAAGCCGACACCCTGCATCACGATTAACGCGGTGGCCATGACCAGTCCGACCGTAATGGGCGCCAGCGCACGGCGGAACATATAGTGCCAGCGATGTTCCGGGTAGCGCGAAGCGTAGTGTTCGAACAGCAAGGCCAGAATCGCCGCCGGTATGCACATGGCAAACAGCGTGCAGATCGCTCCGGGCAACCCGGCAACTTGCCAGCCAAACAGCGCCACAAACAAGACATTGGGGCCGGGGGCGGCTTGCGAGATGGCGTAGAGCGAGGAGAACGTTTGATCGTCGATCCAGTGGTGTTGTACGACCAGAAAACGATGCATCTCGGGCAAGGTGGCGCTGGCACCACCAAAAGCCAGGAAAGAGATCAGCAGGAACTGCAGCGAGAGTTGAATCAGCACGCCCATTAGCCAGTCACCTTGCGCGATGACTGCCATTCCAGCGCCAATGCCAGCGGAATCAACACACCCAGCACCCACAGCAACGGCCAGTGCAGCAGGCCCACGGCAACCAGCGAAGCTAAGCCCAGCGCAGCCACTCGCCACGTGCGTGGCTGCGTTTGTGCCATTTTGATCCCTGTGGCGAGCACCAGTCCGACCGCAACCGAACTCATGCCCCGCACGGCTCCCGCAACTGCCGGATGCGCTTGCACATGTTCATAGAACACACCAATCGCCAATACCACCAGCGCTGATGGCCCCAACAGGCCAAGCAACGCCGCCGCCGCGCCACGTAAACCACACCAGCGATAACCCAGAATGCTGGCCAGATTGCAGATGTTGGGGCCAGGCAGAATTTGCGACAGGCTGAACAGTTCGGTGAATTCGCGGTTATCCACCCAGCCGCGTTGTTCCACCAGTATCCGCCGCGCCCACGGCATTACGCCGCCGAAGCCTTGCAGGCCCATTGCAGCGAAGGTGAGAAATAGCGACCAGGGAGTGATCGGCGGGGAAACAACGGCAGGCAGAATAGGGGCAGATTGATCAGCCACGGCGCGCACTTTCAAGAGGGTTGAAAGAGTCTAACGGCTGCGTTGGCGCGCGGGCATACAAGCGGTGGGATTTTTGTTGGTCCGGATTCATGTTCCTGCTGGGCATGAATCCGGACTCCTGGTCGCGAGCCGGAGGTTAAGACTTAACGGCCCGACTGGGCTACCGCATCGGTTACGGCGGTAGCGGGTTTGGCCGGAGCCAGCTTGGGTTTGACCCGTTTGAGTGCGTAAATAACCGCCACCCAGAATGCTACGTAAACCAGGACCATGGTCAGTGCCGGTTGGGCGCGATAGCCCGTCAGTGCCCCAACCACGCCACCAAAGCGGGTGCTGTCATCCAGTAGTGCGGAGGTGTTCCAGAGTGGATCAACCAGGCCCGGAATCCAGTCCAGCCCGATCATGCGTTCCACGCCGTTGATCAGCATGGACGCGGCCAGCAGCAACAGCATGATTTCGGTAACCCGAAAGAACAGCTTCCACGAGAAAATCTTGCCGCCTTGCTGCAACAGCCAGAAGGTGAGGAAAGCCAGCGCCAGCCCCAGTCCTGCAGCCAGTGCGGTCTGACCCGCGTTGCCCGTGCCCAGACCCAGACCGTACAAGAACACCACGGCTTCTGAGCCTTCACGGGCGACGGCCAGCATGACCACCACCAACAAGCCCCACCAGTTGGCTTTTTCCGCCGCTTCAGACATCTCGCCTTCCAGCTCTTTTTTGAGCGTGCGGCCATGCATGCGCATCCAGAACACCATCTGTACGATCAGCCCGCTGGCGATCAACACCATGGCCAACTGGAAGTACTCAATCGAGCCCTCCGGCAACACGCTTTCCAGTGCCATCATGGCGCCAGCCAGGGCTGCGGCCAATGCCAGACCCGCCGCCACGCCGCCCCACAGATACTTCATGCCCTCATGCAGGCCGGAGGTGCGCAACCAGGCATAAAGAATGCCGATGACCAGCAAGGCCTCGACACTTTCACGCCAGACGACAAACAGAATATTGGCCATTATTTTCCTTTGTCACGCCCGTTTCAGCGGGCATGGTCTTTGCATATTTGATATTAATGCGATCTATTCTCATTATTATTCTGGATTGTACCGTGCAGGGCAAGCACAAGTGTTGGGGCGAGTTATGTCAAACGAGAACGCCTGCCCCTGTGCGAGAATCGTGGTTATGACACATACATTTCTTTCGGCCCTTGTCCTGCTGTTGCTGGTAACCGATCCACTGGGTGGTTTGCCGCTATTCGTCTCGCTGCTCAAGACCGTGCCGCGTGAGCGTCGCGTCAAAGTGATCGTGCGGGAGACGCTGATTGCGTTCCTGATCCTGCTGGCATTCATGGTGTTCGGGCAGGCGTTTTTGCGGGTCATGCATTTGTCCGAAACCTCGCTGGGTATTGCCGGAGGCATCATTCTGTTTCTGATCGCGCTGCGCATGGTTTTCCCCAAGCCGGAAGGGGTTTTCGGCGATAACGATCTGAACGGCGAGCCCTTTATCGTGCCGCTGGCGGTGCCGTTGCTGGCTGGCCCATCGGCCTTGGCCACCGTGCTGCTGCTGGTTTCACACGACCCGGACCGTATCTGGGAATGGGCAGGCGCGCTGGCGCTGACCATGCTGGTGTGCGGGCTGACCTTGTTGTTTTCCGAGCGCATCAGCTACTGGCTGGGCGAGCGCCTGACGCAGGCGTTTGAGCGGTTGATGGGGCTGATCCTCACCGCCATTGCGGTCGAAATGCTGCTGGCCGGCATTCGCACCTGGTTATCCACCCTGCACTGACCCGGCGTCGCATGCGGGCGGCCTGCTACAATTACGGCTTGGGCGTGCTCACCGCGCCCGCATCCTGTTTCTGATCTCATATTCCAGATATTCGATTTCGATACACAGAGGAACACACCATGACGCAAAACGAACTGAAAGAAGCCGTAGGGCGCGCCGCGCTGCAATACATTCCGGACGATTGCATTGTGGGTGTGGGTACCGGATCAACCGCAAATTACTTTATTGACGCACTGGGCAGCATCAAGGGCCGTATCAAGGGCGCGGTGTCTTCGTCCGAAGCGAGCGTGCAACGGCTCAAGGGCTTGGGCATTGAAGTGTTTGATCTGAACAGCATCGACAAACTGCCGGTGTATGTAGATGGCGCAGACGAGATCAACCATCAACTGCAGATGATCAAAGGCGGTGGCGCAGCGCTAACCCGCGAGAAGATTGTTTCGGCGGTGGCGGAGAAATTCATCTGTATCGCCGACGAAAGCAAATATGTCACCGTTTTGGGCAAGTTCCCGCTGCCGGTGGAGGTGATCCCGATGGCGCGTTCTTACGTGGCGCGCGAGATCGTCAAGCTGGGCGGGCATCCGTCTTATCGCGAAGGCGTGGTCACTGACAATGGCAACATCATTCTGGATGTACATGGCTGGCAGATTAGCGAGCCAACCAAACTGGAAACCCAGCTGAACCAGATCGTCGGCGTGGTCACCAACGGCCTGTTTGCAGTACGTCGTGCCGATGTACTGTTGCTGGGCACGGCTACGGGTGTGCAGACCTATAAATAACCGTGCGAGCGATGGCGGCCTGCGGCGCTTACTGGCACTCGCAACCGCCATTGTTTCTTGTGCGGGCGACTTGCAACATATTGGTAACAAAGGCGTGTTATGTTACCGGGCTTAATAAACCGCACGCTGTCGGAGATGGGCTAAATGGCCGAACACATTTCAAAGCAATTCGATACTGAACTGGAAGCAATCCGCTCCAACGTACTGGGCATGGCTGGCTTGGTGGAAGAGCAAGTTCGTCTTGCAATGGAAGCACTGGCCACGGGTGATCTGGTCATCGTAAACAAGGTGCTCGAGCAAGAAGAGCGCGTTAACGCCATGCACGTGCAACTGGACGACATGTGTATCCACATGATCGCCCGTCGCCAACCGGCTGCTGGCGACCTGCGCATGGTCATGACCGTGATCAAGTCGGTGGAAGATCTGGAGCGCATTGGCGACAAAGCCTCACGCATTTGCCAACGCGCCAAAAACATCTACGACAGTGGCCGTCTGCAGGTGCCACGTTTCAACGAACTGAACCACATCGCTGAAGACGCGCTGGATATGTTGTCCAAGGCGTTGGATGCCTTCGCTCGCCTGGACGCCATACAAGCTACGCAGGTCATTCGCGATGACAACCGCCTGGATGAAGAATACCGAGGCCTGCAACGTCAGCTGATTACGCTGATGATGGAAGACCCGCGCACCATTTCGCTGACCCTGGATATCCTGTGGATTGCCAAGGCGATTGAGCGCATTGGCGATCTGGCGGTGAACGTGGCCGAGCAAGTGGTGTTCCTGGTCAAAGGCCAGGATATCCGCCACAAATCGCAAGAAGAAGTCGAGCGTCTGGTATTGGCACCTCGCGACGGCGAATAATCTCTGGCCGGCTCTTCGGGTTGGTGAGACAGAAAAAGCGGCTTTCGGGCCGCTTTTTTCTTGCCTGCCAGATATCCCTGACTATCCATTGTGCATTTCGGCGATTGCCAGCGCTCGGCGGGTTCGCTATGTTGCCTACGCATCTGGCCGATACCCCACTATTCTGAGTACGCAGCCTTTCCGGAGTTGGAAAACACATGTTTGACGATGATCTGATCGCCGCAGTTGATCTGGGCTCCAACAGTTTTCGCTTGCAGGTGGCGCGCTCGCTGGAAAACACGGTAGTGCCGCTGGATACCTTCAAGGAAACCGTGCGCCTTGGCGCCGGGTTGGATGCGCGCAATTACCTGACGCCCCAAGCCCAGCAACAAGCGCTGGCGGCGTTGGCGCGGTTTGGTGAGCGTCTGCGTGGCATGCGCCCGGAACAAGTGCGGGCGGTGGCGACCAATACTTTCCGGGTTGCCAAGAACGGCCAGGAGTTTTTGCCGCTGGCCGAAGCAGCGCTGGGTTTCCCCATCGAAATTATCGGTGGCCGCGAAGAAGCCCGATTGATTTATCTGGGCGCATCGCACAGCCTGCCGTCCTCGCGAGAAAAACGCCTGGTGGTGGATATCGGCGGTGGCTCCACCGAGTTCATCGTTGGCCGCCAGCATGCGCCGCTGATTACCGAAAGTACGCTGATGGGCTGTGTTTCCTGGAGCTTGCGGTTTTTTCCGGACGGAGTCATCACGCCAGACCGCCTTGCTGCCGCCGAGATTGCGGCGGGTGAGGTCATCCAGCCACTGGAGCAAGAGTTCCACTCACGCCACTGGGATATGGCGATCGGCACCTCCGGCACTGCGCGTTCGCTGGCCGACGTGATGGAACTGAACGATATCGCCAGCGGTGGCATTACCCGTGGCGGGCTGAGCAAAATTCGCCACATCCTGCTTGAGGCCGGGCACGTAGATAAGGTCAAACTGAATGGCTTGCGCGATGATCGCCGTCCGGTGCTGGCAGGCGGTTTTGCCATCATGGCCGCGGTATTCGATTTGCTGGCCATTGAGCGCATGCAGATTACCCAAGGCGCGCTGCGCGATGGCGTGCTGTATGACCTGCTGGGTCGCCACGGCCAGCATGACGTGCGTTCGCAAACAGTGACCGGATTTTTACGACGTTATCACACCGATGCAGCGCAGGCGCAGCGAGTGGCCGCATTGGCGCAAAGTCTGGCCGCAGATTTGCCGCAGGTGAACGAAGCGCTGGCACTGGATGTATATTACGCAGCCATGTTGCACGAAGTGGGCCGGGCGATTTCGCATACCAGTTATCACAAGCATTCCGCCTACATCCTGCAGCATTCCGATATGCCAGGATTCTCGCGGCGTGAACAAGCGCAACTGGCGTCGCTGGCGCTGGCCCAGCGCGGCAAACTGGAAAAAGCCGGCAAGCCCTCGGGCGAAGCGCTCTGGCAAGCCGTGCTGGCGCTGCGGCTGGCGTGTATCGTGCACCGCGCCCGCAACGATGATGTGGGCCCGGATTGCCGCTTAAGCACCAATGGCAAGCGCTATACCCTGAGTTTTGAGTCGGGCTGGCTGGCCGCACGGCCGCTCACCCGGCACGCATTAATCGAGGAAACACACGCATGGCAAACCGTAGGGCACGAGCTGGCAATCGTCGAACACAACGTATAAGACAACATCCCCGCGCCGATAAAGCTGGTTTGCAGCCAGGTACACTGCTGTACGTGGGCAAGGAACTGACCCAGCCGACGCTGGCGACGCTGACCGAGTTCGGCCCGGAGCCGGACGATCTGCACGAATCCGCGCTTGTTGACGTGCAATGCCATCTGCCCGCGCCGCGTGAAGGCCACACCATCTGGATCAACGTGCATGGTCTGGCCAATACTGAGTTCGTCAAAACAATTGGTCGCCATTTCGGCTTGCACCCGCTGGTGCAGGAAGACATCCTGAACACCGAGCAGCGTGCCAAGGTCGAGGTTTACCAGGGTTATTTGTTCATCACTGCTCGGCTGGTGCATGCCGATGAAACGGCCAATATCGAGAGCGAGCAAATCTCGATCGTCTTGGGCCCGCATTACGTGCTGACTTTCCAGGAGAGGCCAACCGGCTCGTTCAAAGGCATACGGGAAGCACTGCAGAACGAGCAATCGCAACTGCGACGGTTGGGCGCAGATTATCTGGTGTACTCGTTGCTGGACAAACTGGTTGACCGGTATTTCACCGTGCTCGAAGCAGTGGGTGAGCGCATCGAAGCTGTTGAAGACAGTTTTGAAGATGGTCCCGGACCAGATCATCTTGGGGAAATCCAGAGCCTGCGGCGGTCTTTGCTGGCGGTAAAACGTGGACTGTGGCCATTGCGGGAGATGATCAACACGCTGCAGCGCGACGAGCCGGATTTTTTCCGCAATGAAACCCAGCTCTATCTGCGTGATGTGTACGACCACACCGTGCAATTGATCGAAAGCGTTGAAGCGCTGCGCGATCTGGTCGGCAGCTTGCAAGATACCTATCTGTCTTTGCAGTCGCATCGCATGAATCTGCAAATGCGGGTGCTGACGGTGATCACCACCATCTTCATGCCGTTGTCTTTGCTGGCCGGGATCTACGGCATGAATTTCGAGAATATGCCGGAACTGCATACGCACAATGGCTACTTTGTGCTGATTGGCGTGATGCTCGCCATTGCGCTGGCGCTGACTGGATTCTTTAAATATCGGCGCTGGTTCTAACCGGTATTGCGGGCTCGGCCCGGCGCCAGCTGCGCGCCGGGTTAGCGGTTAAACAACCAGACCGAAGCGAAGATGCCGATCATCATCAGCGCAATGCCCACCTTGGCAATTGCTCCCAGCAATAATCCCAGCCAGGTAGCAACACCGGCTTTGCCCGCCTGTACCAGATCACGCCGCGCATAGAGTTCACCTAACGCCGCACCAATAAACGGGCCAAGAATCAATCCCGGAATGCCGGCGAACATCCCCGCCAGCGAGCCCAATATGGCGCCCGATACCGCCAGTTTGCTTGCTCCGGCTTTTTTCGCTCCCAAAGCCCCGGCCATCCAGTCCAGCGCCGCCGAAAGCAATACCAGCGCAAACAGTATTCCCAGCGTGATATAGCCGACGCGAGTAAATGCGGTGATCCATGCGGCAATCAGCATGCCGAAAAACAGGAACGGTGTGCCCGGCAAGAGCGGGAACACCGTGCCAATCAGGCCGGTAATCATCAAACCAAAGGCGAGCAACCACCACCAGATATTGCCGTCTGCGATCATTGTTTCGGTCATTGTTGGTCTCGCCTGTGGATCAATCGGTTAGCACTGACGTTAGCACAGCACCCGAAAATGCGAAGTGTTAGGGGTAATAAAAAAACGGCACTGAATGGAGTCAGTGCCGTTTTTTTTCTGTTAGCGATGTTTGCCAAAACTTAGTGCTGCTTGCTTTGCCCGCGGGAGGACCACCAGAACAGATGCAGGCCAAGCAAGATCATCGGAATGGACAACCACTGGCCCATCGACAAGTGCATGGCCAGCAAGCCGAGGAAGTCATCTGGCTCGCGCGTATATTCGACACAGAAGCGGCACAGACCATAACCAAACATGAACAGCCCGGAAATCTGTCCTACCTTGCGTGGTTTTGACGAGTAGCCATACAGCACCACAAACAGCAGCAGACCTTCGGTCAGCATTTCATACAGTTGGGACGGATGACGCGGCAACATACCGTATTGGACCAGCCATTGCTGCAGCTGGGGATCGCGCAACGCAGCGGCGTTATCGGCGCTGGCGGCACTCGGAAAGCCCATCGCCCAAGGCAGCGTTGGCGCGGTAACGCGGCCCCACAGCTCGCCATTGATAAAGTTGCCCATCCGGCCGAAGAACAAACCGAGCGGGACCAGTGGCGCAATAAAGTCGGTCACGGCAAAGAAACGTCGTCCGGTTTTGTGCGCAAAGAACCAGACTGCCACCAGAACGCCGATAAAGCCGCCATGAAAGGACATGCCGCCTTCCCAGACTTTGACGATATCGAACGGATGGCTGAAATAAAAATCCGGCTTGTAGAACAATACGTACCCGAGACGCCCGCCCAGAATCACCCCGAGTACGCCATAGAACAGCAGGTCGTCCAGTTCGCTCAATTGCCAGCCGGCGGGGCGTCCCAGCTTGATACGGCGGCGCCCGAGCAACAAAAACAGCAAGAAGCCGAGCAGGTACATCAACCCGTACCAGTGGATCGCAATCGGTCCTGCTTGCAGGGCGATCGGGTTGAAATGCGGGTGAATTAGCATGTGGGGCAGGCTTTTGGATAAAATCGGGCATTATACAGCAACGCCTTTTTGCCCAAATGCGCCACGAGCCTGTTTGAGCATGTTTAATTTATCGAGCTGCAGCTACCTGACCGGGGTCCCGTTGTTGCTCGTCGCATTGATCGATCACTCGTTTAAACTACGGCTTCAGCTGCATATTTGTTGCAGTCGATGCCAATCCGGTTTCAAGGACCCGTCTTATGCCAGCCTATCGTTCCCGCACTTCCACCCACGGTCGCAACATGGCCGGAGCCCGCGCGCTGTGGCGCGCCACCGGTATGAAGGACGACGATTTCGGCAAGCCGATCATCGCCATCGCCAACTCGTTCACCCAGTTTGTTCCGGGCCACGTGCATTTGCATAACCTCGGCCAACTGGTTGCCCGCGAGATTGAAAAAGCCGGTGGGATTGCCAAAGAATTCAACACCATCGCCGTGGATGACGGTATCGCCATGGGCCACGGCGGCATGCTGTACAGCCTGCCCAGCCGCGATCTGATCGCAGACTCGGTGGAATATATGGTGAACGCCCACTGCGCCGACGCGCTGGTGTGCATCTCCAACTGCGACAAAATCACCCCGGGTATGTTGATGGCCGCATTGCGGCTCAATATTCCGGTGGTCTTCATCTCCGGCGGCCCGATGGAAGCCGGCAAGGTAGATTGGCGCGGTGAAGAGCGCCATGTGGATTTGATCGACGCCATGATCGAAGCTGCCAACCCGAATGTGACGGATGCAGAAGTTGCCGCAATGGAGCGCTCTGCCTGCCCAACCTGTGGCTCCTGCTCCGGCATGTTCACCGCCAACTCCATGAACTGCCTGACTGAAGCGCTGGGTTTGTCGCTGCCGGGCAATGGCTCGCTGCTGGCTACCCACGCGGACCGTAAGCAACTGTTCTTGCAGGCTGGCCGTACCGTGGTTGAACTGGCTCGTCGCTACTACGAGCAAGATGATGAGTCTGTGCTGCCGCGCAATATCGCCACCGTGGCTGCCTTTGAAAATGCCATGAGCCTGGATGTCGCCATGGGCGGCTCCACCAATACCGTGCTGCATTTGCTGGCTGCGGCCAACGAAGCCGGCATTGATTTCAAAATGGCACAAATCGACCAGATCAGCCGCCGTGTACCGTGCCTGGCCAAGGTGGCTCCGGCCTCGCAGAAGTACCACATGGAAGACGTGCATCGTGCTGGCGGCGTGATGGCCATTCTGGCCGAGCTTGATCGCGCGGGCCTGATCAACCGCGACATCCCGACCGTGCACTCGGCTACGATGGCCGAAGCCATGGCCAAGTGGGACATCGTCGGTGCTGCTGCGGATAGCGTGGCACATCATTTCTACCGTGCGGCACCGGGTGGCATCCCGACGACCATCGCGTTCTCGCAATCCATGCGCTACCCAAGCCTGGATGATGACCGCGCCGGTGGCTGTATCCGCAGCAAAGAAAACGCCTACAGCCAGGATGGCGGCCTTGCTGTGTTGTACGGCAATATCGCCGAGCGTGGTTGCATCGTTAAAACCGCGGGTGTGGATGACTCCATCCTCAAGTTCTCAGGGCGTGCGCGCGTGTTCCTGAGCCAGGACGAAGCGGTTGAAGCCATCCTCGCAGATCAGGTTGTGGCGGGCGACGTGGTTGTCATCACCTACGAAGGCCCCAAGGGCGGCCCGGGCATGCAGGAAATGCTCTACCCAACCTCGTATCTCAAATCCAAGGGTCTGGGCAAAGCCTGCGCCTTGCTGACTGACGGCCGCTTCTCTGGCGGTACCTCGGGCCTGTCAATCGGTCACTGCTCACCAGAAGCGGCAGAAGGCGGCGCGATTGGATTGGTGCTGGAAGGCGACGCGATTGATATCGACATCCCGAACCGCACCATCCAGCTGCGTGTGAGCGACGAAGAACTGGCCCATCGTCGCGCCAAAATGGAAGCGAAGGGCAAGGATGCCTGGAAACCTGTCGGGCGCGAACGTTTTGTCAGCGCAGCACTGCGAGCCTATGCGGCGATGACCACCAGTGCCGATACCGGCGCGGTGCGCGATGTATCGCAGGTTGAACGCAAGTAAGCACTAGTCAGGTAAAACGGGACGGCTTGCCGTCCCGTTTGCTTTTGGGGAACCGGAAATGACAAAGAGTCTGGGTATCCGTATTGCGGTGCAATCCGTCGTTGTTCGTATTCCAAAAGGACGGGTCTGTACCTATGGCGAAGTTGCCCGTCTTGCGGGTTTCCCTCGGCATGCCCGCATGGTTGGGCGCTGCATGGACGATTCGATTCCGTGGCAACGTGTGATCAACAGCCAAGGCAAAGTGAGTCCGCGCGGGCTTAACGGCAATGATGACTTGCAACGGTTTTTGCTGGAGGCAGAGGGCGTGAAATTCGGAGAAAACGGCAAGGTCGATCTGAAGCGCTATGGCTGGAGCGGCGAGCAATCTTAAGCGGGATTTGACCCTGATTGACTGCGCAAAAAAAACCGGGGTGGCGAACCATCCCGGTTTTGTTTTTTCCGCAAAGAGGCAGCGTGCGGCTTAGCAGCCTGTAGTGCCACCGAACTGGGTGGCTGAACTATTAAATGGGCTGCACTGACCAGGTGGGGCGACGGTCAGGTTTGTATAATCAGAAGACAGTCCCGGTAGCGAAAATGAAGCGGTGTCGCTAGTCGGGCCACCTGCCAGCGTGGTGCTTGCGGTGATTTTCACGTCGGCCCAGCTGGCATAGTTTTTTGCGTAAAGTACATCAAAGGTGACGTAGCCGGTAGAGTCGGTAGTCAGGGTTGTTGAAGGTGATATGGTCGCCGGGTTGCAATTGCCACCCGTAGTGCAGATTACCGAATTGACGCGCTGAGGTATCCATGACTTCGTGGACTGGACTGAATAGCCCTGATACCAAGCCACCGGCACGATCGTCAGGTTAACTGTAGTGTTGGTGATCGGATTGCCATTGCTGTCGGTAACGAGCACGTTATAAGGGATGGAGTAGCGGGTTGAATCAAGGGCGGTGATAACGTTGCTGGTACCCAGCTTTACCGAGGCAGCGGAGTTTCCAATGATGCTGACGGAAGCAGTGGATGATACCGAGCCGATTGACGCGGTAATGGTAATGGTGCCGGATGTCGCACCTGCAGCCGGAGAAACATTGAAGGTGACCGCGCCGTTGCTATCCGTCACACCACTGTTCGATACATTCGAAATGCTGCCCGATGAAGCAGACAGCGTCACCGTCTGACCACTCATGAGGACGTTGTTGGCATCCAGAGCGCGGACTGTCACGTTCACCGAGCTCAGGCTCGAAACGTTGGTGCTACTGAGCAAGAATGTGATCTGAGCGGGAGCCGCTGGAGTGGGCGTGGGGGTCGGTGTCGGTGTGGTAGAACCAACAACATCGTTCAAATTGGTTCCATCTGAAGCGCCATTGCAGCCACTCAAAGTCAGTACTACCGCAAGTAACGGCATACCGATCATCATCAGTGCCGGCTTTGCCAGCACATTACGTAATTTACTCACTTTAAATCCCCTTGGTTATTCTCGAGCGGCCTTGGCTGGCTGGTAAGTACCAAAAAATGCGTAATGCAAATTGCTGGCGAATCGAGTAAGGGAATTAGACTTTAATGATAGTAAATTGGCAATTTGAAATAGAGAGTTGTAGCTTCTGGTATACGCATTGTGTGAATACGCATCCGCTTGTCGCGGAGGGGCGGCGGGCCTGAATCTCGAGTGGAAAAACGTAACAGAAAACTGTAGGTATCTGAGGGCCGGGTGAGATAGGGGGATTGGACGTGATTGAATGGCGCAAATGAAAAAAGCCGACGCGTAAGCATCGGCTTTTTAAATCTGGTGGCCAGTCGCGGAATCGAACCACGGACACGCGGATTTTCAATCCGCTGCTCTACCAACTGAGCTAACTGGCCTTCGAGAGGACCGAATTAAACACTACCCGGTTTTAGGTGTCAACACTTTTGCTAAAAAAATTAATCGGGCTATTTTTGTCTGGTTTTTATTTTAGTTTTGGTATGAATAACGCGCGCGAAGCCGGGCTGTTTTGCTCGACAGTTCGGCGATGCTGCCGCCGAACGCAGTGAGGGGCTGCCGTCGGCGATGTGTTGGTAATGAAAAAATCTCATGTTTTTCAATGGGGTGTCGTCTTTGTTGGATTTGTTGGGGGGAAAGTGTTTGACATGGTTCGGTGCGTTAGCCATAATGCGCTCCTCATTCAGGAGGGGTTCCCGAGCGGTCAAAGGGATCAGACTGTAAATCTGACGGCTCTGCCTTCGAAGGTTCGAATCCTTCCCCCTCCACCAAATTACGCGGCGTGAAGTGTTTACCCGCTCTCCCGAATGTTGGGACTATTTAAATATATACGTATTTACTTGGTTTTAAATTCGGTTAAAGCGCGGGTGTAGCTCAATGGTAGAGCAGAAGCCTTCCAAGCTTACGACGAGGGTTCGATTCCCTTCACCCGCTCCAGGATGCGCTGATGTAGCTCAGGGGTAGAGCACTCCCTTGGTAAGGGAGAGGTCGTGAGTTCAATTCTCACCATCAGCTCCATATTTTATTCGCTGGTATATTTCAGGTTCTCGAGAAGGAAATATCATGGCTAAAGAAAAGTTTGCGCGGACAAAACCGCACGTAAACGTTGGCACGATTGGTCACGTTGACCATGGCAAGACCACGCTGACAGCTGCTATCACCACGATCCTGTCCCGCAAGTTCGGTGGCGAAGCCAAGGGCTACGCCCAGATC
>NZ_JARLJK010000149.1:0-1315 GCF_031291215.1 Silvimonas sp. | reverse complement strand
TATTAGGGTTATTAGGGTTATTAGGGTTATTAGGGTTATTAGGGTTATTAGGGTTATTAGGGTTATTAGGGTTATTAGGGTTATTAGGGTTATTAGGGTTATTAGGGTTATTAGGGTTATTAGGGTTATTAGGGTTTATTAGGGTTATTAGGGTTATTAGGGTTATTAGGGTTATTAGGGGATGGCGATCCACACAACCGAGATTGCAGCCGCCTTTGCCACGGCTCTTACAGCAGCCGCTGCATCCTGTGGTTGGTTCACGGTTCGTTCTACTCGATGCGTGTACCTCATGCCGGGTTTAATATCTGCGGCTGTTATCTCTGGCTCGGACATGGCGACGGTTGCGAGGCCTCTGGAATGTGCAGCCGCGCGCGTTGCTCTCTGCTTCGCGCGAATGCTTTCTTCGAGCATCCAATCGCAACATCACTACGTACCACCACCGATCAGCCTCGCCGATCCCGCATCGCTTTGAAGGATGTGCTGTATGCGATTGAAGATACAACGAAAGGGCCTATGCCGTTCGTCGACTGTCGTCGTCGTCGCCGGCTGCTGCTCTCAAATCGCTGTTTATGCGCGCCTCGACCGCGCGCGGCAGCTCTGGATTGAAGCAGGCGTCGCTGCCTCTGTTCTCCCAGCTCGCGTGGAAAGTCAGCGCGCCGGCAAACGCCCCACGCGCCGCGATGACGAGGAAACAGAACAACACCACGATCGATCCCTGTTCTGTTTCCTCGTCGGAGCCGGTGCGCGTGTACACTTCCACTCGCCTCATGCCGTCGATCGGTGGCTGTTCGCGAATTTGCAGATTGAATTCGTCAACGATGCCTTCGATCACGCGCTCCAGCTCATCACCGGGCGCGGGTACCAGCTGCTGCTGGTGGTGGCGTGCCATTCGCTCAAGCCCGAGCTGCTGCTGCTGCTGCTGCCGCTGTTTGCATGCTTCTCTGCGATGCCTGTTCGAGCGCCGGCTGCAGCCAATCGACCAACTGGCAGTACGTACCACCACCACCGCCGATCAGCCCCGCCGATCAGCATTGCTTTGAAGCCTGGCTTTGAAGCATCGCACCGCCGCCGGCAGCAGTCGCAGGGCTGTTGAAGTCTCTCTTTAAAGCCTGACTTTGAATTGTATGCTCTGAAGCCTTGCTTTGAAGCCATGCTTTGCGACCTTGCCTGCTTTCAAGGAAGGAAGGAAGGGTCATGACGTCGCATGCGGAATCTCACGGGTGCGCATGAGTTCATTAAGGCAGGCCGCGACCTCATTCGAGCCCACGCCCAGTGCATCAGCGATGGCATAAATTTCGTCGTTGTAGTCCCACTC
>NZ_JARLJK010000148.1:0-2429 GCF_031291215.1 Silvimonas sp. | reverse complement strand
GTGCAGCAAATCGACGCTGGCGCGACCATCGCGGGACGGTTTGTCATCGATTTCTAAGGACAATCTGAATGCAAGTTATTACATTGGGCCGCGTGAACGTACCTGCTGCTGGCACCCCTGTCCTGTTGTCTTCGCTCTTGACCACTGCCCAGAAGGCAATGCTGCCACCTTCTGGGCAGGTGGCCTCCATCACAGTTTGGCCTGATCCGGCAGCTACAGGCAAAGTACTGGTGAAGTGTCAAGGCCCAGGCCAGCCAAGCACCATCATTGCCGCTTTGCCGGTGCCCACAGGTGGGTATCCGGTGCCTTGGAGCACCCCTGGTGATCCGTCCCGCAACTCCATTAACTTTGCGCAGTTCTCACTGGATGCCATCACGAACGGTGACGGGGCTTATGTCAGTCTCGCAATAGCCTGAAAAAGAAGGGGACCCTGGGCAAGGGTCCCCCAGACTGCCCTGGAAAAGGCAGGTTCATATCACGTGTAGTGTGTTTAGGTGAAGGATTGGAATGACTGAGAAGAGTAGGACCCCAGTGAGAGAAGCCGGTGTCCCGGAAGAGAGTGGAACCACTTCCACGCTTAGTGTAACACGGCATGTCAAGCCGACTACGCGTACACTACGGCAGCGAGTCAACGAAGCATTGTTCGGCGATGGGTTGCGGCTGCGCGGGAACTACCTTGTACAGATATACTCTGATGGTCCGTTACCACGCTTATATTCTCCGGGCCACGAACCAATTTATCAATCGAACGTGGACCTGGAACAGATTGCGCAAAGCCTGGGGGTGTTCGCATGAATCTAGACATTGCAGTTAAATATGTCCAGAATGGCTTTGCCGTTATCCCACTGTTTGAAACGCAGGGGGATGGCTGTTCCTGCGGCAAATCCGGCTGCAAGGTGGGGAAGCACCCTCGTATTGCGGAATGGCAGCGTGCATCATGCGACGAAGGCACAGTCGCTGGCTGGTGGACCCGCTGGCCTCACGCGAACATAGGACTGCGGCTTGATGATCTGGCTGTGCTGGACGTGGACGGGCCGAGTGGTTTTGACTCCTTGGATGCACTCGAAAAACGGCATGAAATTTTGTTCGCAGGGGCCGAGCAACGAACCGGAAGCGGTGGCAAGCACTATCTGTTTCAGGCTGTGGAAGGCGTTGGAAAGCGCATCGGGTTCCGTACTGGGCTTGATTTCTTGACCGGCTCAAGCAGTTATATCGTGTGTGAACCAAGCCTCCACGCCAGCGGTGGCACCTATCACTGGGTGGACACGTTGAACCCGGCAAACGCGCACCGGGACAAATTATCCCTGACCCCTCCACCCGCGTGGCTGCTGGAAGCTATTGCCAAGCAGGCACCGAAGCCCGCATCCCGCGCCACGCGGCCCGCAGGGGAACGCGTACCGGCTGAACGCATCATGGCCAAGGCTCTGGAAAAGGCCAAAGCTGATGAAAGACGCAATGACGCAGGCATATGGTTCTTCTCTCAGCTTCGTGATAATCGGCATTCAAAAGAAGACGCGGAAAGAGTGCTTGAAGACTGGGTGAGCAAGGTTAATACTGCGGTGCCCGGAAAGCACAAATATACTCTTGAGGAAGCGACACTTAGCTTAGAGAGTGCATACCATCCTAAACGCGCTGTCCGTGACCCATGGCCGGAAGGTGAAAAGCCCAGCCAAGCGGACATCCTGCTCAAGCTGACTGATGACTTTGAGTATTTCAAGTCAGGCCCTGGGAACGATGGCTACGTGCGCATGGCTGTGGGTGACCACAAGGAAGTCTGGCGCGTAGACAGCAGAAGTCCCAAAGTCCGCGAAATTCTGACGCATCGCTTCCTAACCCAGCGCGGGCGCGCGCCCAGCCGTGAAGCATTGAACACCGTGATTGACACTGTGCTGGCCAAGTGCAGCATGGGTCCAAGGACTGCCGTGAATGTCCGTTTCGCACGCAGCCGTGAAGTGATCTATCTGGACATGGCTGATGACCAGTGGCGCGCTATCGAAGTGACCAAAGACGGCTGGCAAGTTGTGAAAGAGCCACCCGTATTGTTCAGACGTGGTGCTGGTGCCCGGCCCCTGCCCGTGCCCGTCAAAGGCGGGACGTTGGATTCGCTGCGGCCACTGCTGAACGCGGGCGATGATTCGCAGTGGTGTTTGATGATGTCCTGGCTGGTGGGCACGTTCTTACCTGATGGCGCATTTAGCCATTTGGTGCTGAACGGCGAACAGGGCAGCGCGAAGTCAACCACTGCGCTGGTTCTGTTGTCTATGCTGGACCCCAGTGACGCTGGACTTTCATCACCACCGAAAGACGAAGTGGATGCCACCGTGTCTGCAATGCACGCGGGCATCTTGGCCTATGACAACCTGTCCGGGTGCCGGGCTGAACTGGCAGACGTGTTTTGCAGGTTCAGCACTGGGCAGGGTTACCGCACG
>NZ_JARLJK010000147.1:0-1108 GCF_031291215.1 Silvimonas sp. | reverse complement strand
TGAATCCGCCCGACAATCCCTCTTTTCATCTGCGCCGCGCCCGTTATATGCGCAGGCCTCGTTGGGGCGTCGCCAAGTGGTAAGGCACCGGTTTTTGGTACCGGCATCCGCAGGTTCGAATCCTGCCGCCCCAGCCAATTGCTTTAAAAGCATAAAATACCCTTTGAAAAATAGTTACCCACAGCGTTCCGCAGTTCATTCTGCACTTCAGGGTGCGGTTCATTCCGAATGGGCCTGTCGCGACTCCGGTTTGGCGACCGCAGAATTGCTCTGGACAGCAGTTAGCGCCTGGTATCGGTCGAGCATGTCCTTGACGGTTCGGATCGTCCAACCCGACATTGCAGCGATTTCCGACGGGGTGCCGCCGGCATCGGCAAGCATCGTGCAACTCGTCCCGCGAATGTCGTGAAAATGCAGACCATCGAGACCCGCGTCAGACTGCCAAGCACGCTTATGCCGGTGATATTGCGCTGCTTCAGGTTCTCTGCCTGAAAAGCCGTAATGGCAATCGGCACGGTCTGGATCGACTCCGACCGCGAGGTCGCCGTCACGACGATGTCCTGCCCTGTGCCGTTGGCGTCACGGCCACCCATGCCGACGGGTGACGAATTGGGCGACGTGGCAGCTTTTGCCATCCAAGTGTTCGAAGACGAGGAACGCAAGCCTCAATGTCTATGTAATATCAATTGCAACCAATATGGTATCTACATATCGCGGATACATCAGGCGGACGGAGAGCAAATTGTGGCCACTCTCCGCATGTCCAGGGAGCGCGCACGAACAGGTGCCAGAGGAACCCGCAACTGCGATCTGTCCATCCACCAGTTGAGATCAGGTCTGGTGATGACTGTCCGTGCGCTCATCCATTGTATGCGGCCGGTCAATCTGCCGGAGCGTCTTGAACGCGACGGCGATGATGGTCGCGGTCAAGATCGTTGCCGCCCCCCCGACGACCACCGCAGGAACCAGCCCCAGCCAACTTGCCGTCACCCCGGACTCGAACGCCCCGATCTGGTTGGAACTGCTGATGAAGATGCCGTTTACCGCACCGACCCGACCACGCAGCGCCGGGGGCGTGCGCAGTTGAACCAGCGCGCTGCGAATATGG
>NZ_JARLJK010000146.1:0-5313 GCF_031291215.1 Silvimonas sp. | reverse complement strand
TGAGACATATTGCAGATGACACCTGCCTGTTGAAGCGCGTCTGGTTGTGGAGCCCAGATGCTAGTGCTACTCACATTCTTCGCTGAATTGGGCAATCTGGCTAGCCCGCTTCGATCCGAGGAAGGAATCTCGCCGAAGCTGCACACTGAACTCAATCTAATCGCCATGCATTGATCTGTCCATACCTAGGGCGTATGATTTTATCACGCGCATGGAAATGCGAGTCGGAAGGATGTGACACATGGCGACTCGATTGGGCTTGGACATCGGCACCAACAGCATCGGCTGGTGCCTCTTCCTTCTTGATGAAGGTGGCAATCCAATCGGAATCCACGACATTGGCGTTCGTATCTTTTCGGATGGGCGTGATCCCAAGTCTGGGGCTACGCTGGCGGTTGACCGCCGTGATGCGCGGGCGATGCGGCGGCGGCGTGATCGTTACGTGCGACGGCGCTCGGCCTTGCTGGACGCCTTGATCGACATCGGACTGATACCCGCCGATGCTCAGGATGCCAAGGCGCTGGCCGGATGCGATCCCTATGTCTTGCGTGCGGATGCATTGGATGGCCCCCTGAACCCGCATCATCTGGGCCGCACGCTGTTTCATCTCAACCAGCGGCGGGGCTTCAAATCCAACCGCAAGGCCGAGCGTAAGGCAGGCGATGACAAGGAAGGCGGCAAGATCGACGGCGGCGCGAAGGCGCTGGACGCGGCGATGGCAGATGCGCGGGCGCGTACTTACGGTGAATTTCTGTTCAAGCGCGCCAGTGCCACAACCGACCAGAATGCAATCCCCACCAAGCGCGTGAGGATGCGCGCTGAAGCGGACGGCTATGACTTTTACCCCGAGCGCCGCCACCTAGAGGCCGAATTCGATGCTATCTGGGCGGTGCAGGCCGCGCATCATCCGGCGCTGCTAACCGATGCCGCACGTGACCGGTTGCGGCGCATCATTTTTTTCCAGCGCCCGCTGGCAAAGCCAAAGATAGGCGGCTGCACCTTTTTCAACGAAGAGGAGCGTCTGGCCAAGGCACATCCGCTGTTTCAGGAACGGCGGCTGTATGAAGAGGTCAATCAGCTTGAAATCACCAAGGCGGGCGCGCCATCGCGCAAGCTGACGCTTGATCAGCGCGACACCATTATCCTACAGCTCAAGTCGGCCAAGACGGCGAGTTTCTCCGCCTTGGCGAAACGCATCAAACTGGGCGATGGCGAGAGCTTCAACAAGGCGAGCGAGAACCGCAAGGGCCTGCTTGGCGACGAAATCGCTGCCTCATTCAGCGACAAGACGTGTTTCGACACACGCTGGGCGCATTTTGATTCCGGAACGCAATGGTCAATCATTGAAGCGGTGGCGGAAGAAGAAGACCCGGTTCGCCTGCACGACTGGTTGATGGCTACACACGGCGTCACTGCCGCACAGGCCGAAGCTATCGGGCGCGTACGCTTGCCAGAAGGTCATGGTCGTCTTGGCGAAACCGCTAGCCGGTTGATCCTTGCCGAACTCAAAACCGGGTCAAAAGACGGGCATCCGCTAACCTACAACGAGGCAGTGGAGGCAGCGCTCGGAAAATCGCACAGCGATTTCCGGACCGGGGAAATTCTGGACGAATTGCCCTACTACGGCGAAATCCTTTCACGCGAGATACCGCCCGGAGATTTCGACCCCGCGCACCTGAAAAATGGGAAGAATCCCGATCTTGCAGCCTATTGGGGCCGGATCACCAACCCCACTGTCCATATCGGCCTGAATCAGCTTCGCCGCTTGCTCAATGCCATTATCCAGGTGCATGGCCGTCCCGACGAGATTGTCGTCGAACTGGCACGTGAATTGAAGCTCAGTGAAAAGGAAAAGGCCGAGTACAATAAGCGGATCGGCGCGAATACCCGTGCGGCGGAGGCCCGGTCAAAAAAACTACTGGAAAGCGATCAGCGTGACAGCGGCTCCAACCGGGCGCTGCTCAAATTGTGGGAGGATCTCAATCCAAACAACCCGCTGGACCGTTGCTGCCCGTTCTGCGGGCGACATATCGGCCAGTTGGCGCTGTTCACCGATCAGACCGAGATCGAACACATAATCCCCTATTCCCGCTCCTTCGATGATAGTGCTGCGAACAAGGTCATCGCGCATCGCAGTTGCAACCGGGAAAAGGGCAACAAGACGCCATGGGAAGCCTGGGGTCATACCGAACGCTGGGCGATCATCGCAGAGCAGGTGTCGCGTCTCCACAAATCCAAGCAATGGCGCTTCGCCCCGGATGCGATGGAACGCTTCGAGAAAGAGGGTGGCTTTATCGCCCGACAACTGTCCGACACGCAATATCTGTCGCGCATGGCGCGAACCTATCTGTCGAGCCTCTATCCTGACACTGCGGGTGTCTATGTTATTCCCGGCCGGATGACCGCAATGCTGCGGCGGCTCTGGGGGCTGAACGAACTGCTGCCTGACCATAACTATGTCGAAAACCCGCACAGTGGCGCGCCGAAAAACCGTCTGGACCACCGCCACCACGCGATCGATGCCGCCGTTGTCGGGGTCACAACGCGCGGCCTGCTGAACGAAATTTCGAAAGCGGCGGGGAAGGCCGAGGATCAGAACCTAAACCGGCTCTTTATCGATCTGCCCAAGCCCTGGGAAACCTTCCGCGAAGACCTGCGCGAGTCCCTCAATCGCGTGGTTGTTAGCCACAAGGCCGATCATGGCCGCAAACGCGTGCCGCCTAAGGGCCGCGATGCAACTGCCGCCAGGCTGCACAACGATACTGCTTATGGTTTTACGGGAAAGGTCAGTGACAGCGGGTTGCCCATTGTCGTTCACCGGGTGCCACTTCTCAGCCTCAAACCCGCTGATATCACGGACCCCATTCGCATCCCGGATGCTGCCCTGCAGCGTGCGCTGTGGGCGGCAACCGAGGGCAAATCAGGCAAGGATTTCGAAAAGGCGCTTGTCGCGTTCTCGAAGGACAACGCCATTTTTAAGGGAATTCGCCATGTGAGAGTGAGGGAAGGCCTCAACGTCATACCGATCGCCGACAAGACTGGCCGCGCATACAAGGGTTATAAAGGCGACGCGAATGCACGTTTCGACGTATGGCGAATGCCGGACGGCAAATGGGTGTCATCGGTTGTGTCGATGTTCGATTCTCATCGGCGCGACTTTGAGGCCGAAAGGCCGCATCCCGCCGCCAAGAAAGTTCTTAGCCTGCGGCAAAATGACCTCATCGCCATCGAACGTGATGGTGGGGCGCGAGAAATCATGCGGGTTGTGAAGTTTGGTGCTGCGGGCCAGATTACGATTGCCGCGCACCAAGAGGCAGGGCCACTCAAGGAACGAGACTCCAAATCAAATGATATCGATCCGTTCAAGTACTCCTCGCCAACTGCCGGTGGCCTCAAGAAGCTAAAAGCCCGGCAGATTCGTATCGATGAACTTGGCCATATCTCCGATCCGGGGCCGCGTTAACCTTTCATTAGCCATGATGTGTCAGCCTTCGCTTCCGAAAGGCTGGCTATGGATCGTCTTGTCGATATTGCCACGGATGATCTGCACCTGTCCGCTTATCGCGGATTCATGGTCGTCAGCCTTGATCGCGAAGAAAAAGGGCGAGTCGCGCTCGACGACATTCAGGCGGTTATCGTTCATGCCCACGGCGTAACGTGGACGACCAGCCTTGTCGTCGCGCTGGCCGAACGTGGCGCAATCATGGTGCTGTGTGCGGCCAACCATTCCCCGGTGGCCATCATTTCTCCCATTGATGGCCATCACGCCCAGGCCGCCAGGATGCGGGCGCAATGGGATGCGCCGCGCCCGATGTTCAAGCAGCTCTGGCAAAAAATCATCGTCGCCAAGATTACCATGCAAGCTTCGCTTTTGACCGCCCAAGGCAGAGCGGAAGCCAATGCACTTATGTTGATGGCGCGGCGCGTTCGTTCTGGTGATCCGGACAATCTGGAAGCGCAGGCCGCTCGTAAATATTGGCCCGCCCTGATGGGAGCTGAATTTCGTCGCGATCAGGATGCCGACGGTGCCAACGCTCTACTGAACTATGGCTACACCGTCATGCGATCATGCGTTGCACGATCGATCATCGGGGCGGGGCTTCACCCGGCAATCGGGCTGCATCACCATAATCGCCTTAACGGCTTTGCGCTGGCCGATGATCTGGTCGAGCCGTTTCGCCCACTGGTTGACGGGCTGGTCCGGCGAATGATTGATGAAGGCATCGACACCGTCACTCCGGAAGCAAAGCGGCGGCTGGCGCGCCTGATTGGCCATGATTTGCGCCTAGGTGAGGCAGTCTCGCCCGTGTCTGTGGCAAGCCAGCGCCTGGCCCAATCGCTTGCCCGGAGCTTCGAAGAACGCAAATCGGCACTCGCCCTGTTCGATCCGCCTGATGCCCTCGATTGGGCCTCGCTCGGACAACCGGTGGCGATTGAACCATGAACTTGAGTGGATACCGGCTGATGTGGATATTCGTCATGTTCGACCTGCCAGTGGATACCAAAGAACACGTGCGGGAAGCGACCAAATTTCGGGAGTTTCTGCTTGATGAAGGCTTCGAAATGAGTCAGTTTTCGATTTATGCTCGTTTCTGCAATGGCAAAGAACACTATGAGACTTATCTTCGGCGAATCGAGGCCCATCTGCCAGAGCGCGGGGAAATTCATGTGCTCAACTTTACCGACAAGCAGTATGAAAATATCATCCGCTTTTCGAGCCAGCGCCGTCAGCTGCAACGAAAAAACCCGGATCAGCTCGCCATGTTCTGACGATTCGCCGCATTTTTGCGGTGACAGATGGGGGATTTTTCAGTCTTATTTCAACTGGTTAGCTCCCCATCTGTCATAGCATTTCAGAAATCGCGGTCCAGCTGCAACTGGCGCGGCGTTCATCGGAAGTATTCTATAGTCATAGCATTTCAGAAATCGCGGTCCAGCTGCAACCTGAAATTGCCGAGGGACGAATTGCCCACTAGTCATAGCATTTCAGAAATCGCGGTCCAGCTGCAACAATCGTTCGCTTCGCTGCGGTATTGCGGCAGTCATAGCATTTCAGAAATCGCGGTCCAGCTGCAACTCAAGGTCGCCGGCCATGTTGTTGTAAAGCGTCATAGCATTTCAGAAATCGCGGTCCAGCTGCAACGATCATCGCAGGGACTAAAGACCCGGCCATGTCATAGCATTTCAGAAATCGCGGTCCAGCTGCAACGGCACGTGCAAGCGGCCCTAAAGGGGCGGGGTCATAGCATTTCAGAAATCGCGGTCCAGCTGCAACCGCGTGCCGCTCTATACCGAATCCGATCTGGTCATAGC
>NZ_JARLJK010000145.1:0-1051 GCF_031291215.1 Silvimonas sp. | reverse complement strand
TTATTACCAGGGGCGATACCACGGATAGTGTGGTCACGCTGCTGGTGATTCTTGCCCAGGCGTAGGTGACGATCACGATATAGTTTCCCTTGACGTACAAACTGGTCTTACTCAATACCAGATTGGTGGTGGCCGAGCCCGAAACGGTGCTGCCGTCGGTCAGGTTTGTGCCATTTTCTTGCCATTGGCAACTCAGGGATGCTGTGCCTGAAACCGCGACGCTGAAGCTGGCGGGGTCGCTGTTGGTCACCGTCAGGCTTTGGGGTTGGCTGGTGATCACCGGCGGGAACGCCACGGTAAGGCTGGCCACACTGCTGGTGACACTGCCCCAGGCGTTGGTGACGATGACAGTGTAGTTCCCCACGTCATTAGTGCTGGTCGCGTCCAACACCAGATTGGTCGTGGCAGAACCTGAAAGTTCACCACCATCGGTCAGAGCCAGCCCGTTGTTCTGCCACTGGTAACCCAGGGGCGCCGTGCCCAAAGCACTGACGCTGAAGCTCGCTACGCCGCCAACCATGACAATCTGGTTGGTCGGCTGTTGCGCGATGACCGGCGGCGACACGACCGTGAGGGTGGCCATGCTGCTGGTGACGCTGCCCCAGGCATTGGTGATGATGATGGTATAATTCCCCGCTTCGTTTATCGTGGCGGCACTCAGCACTAGATTGGTGGTGGCTGAACCTGAAAGTTCGCCGCCATCGGTCAGCGCCAGCCCGTTGCATTGCCATTGGTAACCCAAAAGCGCGGTGCCCGAAACCGCAACGCTGAAACTCGCCGGTTCTCCCGCCATGACAACCTGGTTGGTGGGCTGCTCCGTGATTGCCGGCGGGAACGCCACCGTGAGGCTGGCCACACTGCTGGTGATACTGCCCCAGACGTTGGTGACGATGACACTATAGGTTCCCACGTCATTAGTGCTGGCCGCGTCTAACACCAGGTTGGTGGTAGCTGACCCTGAAATTTCGCCGCCCTCGGTGAGATCCAGCCCGTTCTTTTGCCACTGGTAACCCAAGGGCGCCGTGCCCGAAGCTGTGATGCTGAAACTCGC
>NZ_JARLJK010000027.1:0-1083 GCF_031291215.1 Silvimonas sp. | reverse complement strand
GTCGATATTCACCGTCAGACCGTACCGCACAATACCTTTGGCGCGGGCCCGCACCGCTGTATCGGCTCCAATCTGGCGCGCTTGGAACTGCGCATCGTCCTTCAGGAGTGGCTCAAGCGAATTCCCGATTTTGCCATCAAACCGGGAACCGCACCAACCTATGTCACCGGCTTTCTGCGCTCCATGCGGACGCTCGATCTGGTCTGGTGATCTGCGCGAAGGAGCAAGAAAATGCGTATCACGGTCGACGAACGCAACTGCTGCGGCCACGCCCGGTGCTGGGTCATGGCCAAGGAATTCTACAAGCTTGATAGCAATGGTTACAATGCCTTGCGCGGCCAGACCGTGGAAGTTCCGCGCGACATGGAAAAAGCGGCGCGGCTTGGTGCCAAAGCCTGTCCCGATCGGGTGATCACGATCATCGAGGAGTGAACGAACAATCCCGACCCTTGCGCCACGCCATGGGAGAAGCTGTCCGGCTATGGCGCGCGGGCGGGACGCGACATACTTGACGATCAGGAACGATCATCACGGCATCCCCGTGGCGCCCTGAACATGCGCACTGTTTTGCCGCAGCGGCGCGACGTGCGTTTCCCGTCTCTCGTCATTTGATGCGAAATTGGTCAATCCCAAATCAGCAAATGCCGATCTCCGGGAAAAATGCCGCGCTCCAGAATCAGGCATTCGCTTGTCTTTGCGCAATGGCAGTGCCGGCGCACGCCGAACACTTGACAAATCCGCCGCAAGGATTTACCCAATCGACCTAACGAACGTTTGTTTAAGTTCGAAGCGGGAGTAGATGGATGCCAAGCAAGGGGACTGTGTCGCCAGAAAATCAACAGCTTGCAGGCCTTGCTCGTGACGTGACGGCAAACAAGACGACACCCCCAACTGCAAGCTGCTTGGTGGTGCAAAGCCAAAATTGAGATTTTCGAATCGCCCGGCATCGGAAGGCTGTTTTTGACGGTTCCGAAACCAACAAACCAAAAAGAAATTTGACGCCGAGCTCAAACAAGCCGGAATCGGAGGGGATTATTACCATGACTGGCAAACAACCGTTGGCACTGCGCTGTTCGCTTCTCG